>DZDC01000245.1 GCA_022736595.1 Draconibacterium orientale
GTGTGAAACACAGATATAAATCTCGTCAAGTGTAAAGCAATGTCAAAACCAGACGTCTAACGTTACGGCTGGGAGCAAGGTACAGGAGGCGACCTGATTACAGACTGTACGACATTCGGGGTATATGTGTCAAGAATTTTATTCGGGCTACAATAAGGAACAGGAGAACTCTACAACGCTCTGCCAAATCGCAAGAGGACACAGACAGCAAAGGGTGTGCTGAGATGTAGGGGGCGGACTAAGCCGTAGTAGTGATGATAGCCTGGGAAACCAGGAAGGAGCCAAGGGCTTAGCATATTCAGTTAAGTAACAAACAACAAGCAGCAATGCAATGATTGATTATTACGAAACAAAATCACAACCAATTTCCAAAGTAATGGTATTAAAAGCATACCATAAAGTAAAGGAAAACAAAGGGAGTGGGGGCATCGACAACATGACCTGGGATGAGCTGGACAAAAATCTAAGCAAAAACCTCTATAAGTTATGGAACCGACTCACTTCTGGAAGTTATTTCCCCAGTGCAGTAAAAGAAGTAGAAATTAAAAAGAAGGACGGGGGGATTCGTAAGCTGGGAATTCCCACCATTTTAGACCGTATTGCCCAACAAGTCGTCAGGGCACATTTAGAACCAAAGGTAGACCCACTATTTCACGAAAACTCGTATGGTTACCGATTAAAAAAGAGTTGTCACCAAGCCTTGACACAAGCCAATCACAATTGTAATTACTACGATTGGGCAATTGATTTAGATATCAAAGGTTTTTTCGACAATATAGACCACGATTTATTGTTGAAAGCAGTCGGGCACTATTGCAAGGATAAATGGGTGTTGATGTACATAAAACGTTGGCTAAGAGCAGGCATTCATCAGAGAAACGGCATGGAATTGGAACGTTTAACAGGCACACCGCAAGGAGGGGTAATAAGTCCACTTTTGGCAAACATATACTTACACGTAGTGTTTGACAAGTGGATGCAGATAAACTTCCCCGACAAGCCATTTGAACGCTTTGCCGATGATGTGGTGGTGCATTGCAAAACCGAAAAGCAAGCCAAATTTGTGCTTAAAAGTATCCAAAAACGCATGGAAGCATGCAAATTGACACTGCATCCGGTCAAAACCAAATTAATCAATCTGACAGGGATAACGAAAAACGTCTATCCCCGAATGTTCGATTATTTGGGCTACACATTCAAACCCTTATGGTCAAAAACCAAAAAGGGTTTCCACCTGATGATTGCACCAGTGATGAGCGTAAAGTCAAGGAGCAGCGTACTTGAGAAACTCAGAGATTTACACATACACAAAATGCGGTGTAAAATTGAAGATATAGCTGAAAAGCTAAATCCGATATTAAGGGGCGTGATAAACTACTACTGTAAATTCTTGCCCAATGAAACGCGACATTTGTGGTATTTGGTAAACCAGAGGTTGCTCAAATGGGTAAACTGGCAGAAAGGCTTGAGCAAAAAGGCGGGAGTTGATTGGTTACGGACAAAATGGAAAGTAAATCCGAATCTTTTTGTGCATTGGAAATTGGTACATCCATAATGTGTAATACATTTGTGATTGAATATGAAGAGCCGTATGAATCGAGAGGTTCACTGCCTGTCCCGATTTTTTATCGGGATACGGTTCTGTGAGAGCG
>DZDC01000246.1 GCA_022736595.1 Draconibacterium orientale
GTAACACTGTGAAACTATTACCATGCAAATAAACGATATCACCCACGAAATTCTTGATTCCGCCTATAAAGTTCATTCAGCTTTAGGTCCTGGACTTTTAGAATCAGCATATAGGACTTGTCTCGTTTATGAGTTAAGAAAAAAAGGTTTGTTTGTCGAAGAAGAAAAACCGCTTCCGCTGATTTACGAAGAAGTAAAATTAGAATGTGGATATCGAATTGATATTTTGGTTGAACAGCAGGTTGTGGTTGAATTAAAGACGGTTGAAGCTTTCACCGATGTTCACACAGCTCAAGTATTAACGTATTTGAAGTTATCAAAAAATCATGTAGGTCTTTTATTGAATTTCTATACCAAGAGTCTAAAAGACGGAATTAAAAGATTAATTTTATAAAAAAACCACAGTGTAACTCAGTGTCAACCACAGTGTAACACCGTGAACCCAAAAAATATGAGAATAGGTATAACAGGTCAGTCTGGTTTTGTAGGGACGCATCTATACAACTTTTTAGGTATCCAAGAACAAGTTGTTAGAGTTACTTTTAAGGACGAGTATTTCCAGAATAGTGATCTACTTTTGGTATTTGTCAAGTCTTGCGATATTATCGTTCATTTAGCAGCAATGAATCGTCATGGAGATCCTCGTGTGATTTATGATACAAATATTGACTTAGTTCAAAAGCTCATCACTGCTTGCGAAGCCACCAATTCAAAACCTCACATTCTCTTCTCCTCCTCCACTCAAGAGGAACGTGATAACCTCTACGGTAAATCCAAAAAGGAAGGAAGAGAACTCCTCGAAAAATGGGCTGAAAGAAATGAAGCTCAATTCACAGGACTAATCATTCCCAATGTTTACGGACCATTCGGAAATCCTTATTATAACTCCTTCATCGCCACCTTCTGTCACCAACTGACTCACGACGAGCAACCCAAAATCGAAGTCGATGGAGAAGTGAAGTTGATTTATGTTGGAGAACTTGTTAAAGAAATATGGAAAAGAATACAGGGACACAGTGTAACACAGAGTAATACACTGAGTAACACTGTGGAATACTCTGAGAAACACTGTGAAACAGCTATTACAAACACAGTTGAACACAGTGTAACAATAAAAGTATCTAAAGTCCTCTCCCTTCTCGAATCTTACAAAACCAACTACTTCGAGAAAGGCATTCTCCCCAATCTCGACAACGAATTTGAGAAGAATCTTTTCAACACCTTCCTCTGCTACATCGACCATAAAACCTTCTTCCCTTTCCACCTCAAGCTCAATACCGACAATCGCGGTAGCTTCGTAGAAACCGTAAAACTTCACAGCGGAGGACAAGTTAGTTTTTCAACCACCGTTCCTGGTATAACTCGTGGCAATCACTTTCATACCCGCAAGGCAGAACGTTTCGCAGTCATCAAAGGCAAAGCCCGAATCCAGCTCCGCAAAATAGGTACCGAAGAAGTCCTTAATTTCGAACTCGATGGCACTCAACCCTCCTTCGTGGACATGCCGATTTGGTACACACATAATATCACTAATATTGGAGATGAAGATTTATATACTATCTTTTGGATTAATGAGCATTATAATGCTGAAGATGGAGATACATTTTTTGAACAAGTCTAAAAATAGTTTCACAGTGTTACTC
>DZDC01000109.1 GCA_022736595.1 Draconibacterium orientale
ACATTCATTCCATCCAAAATATTGGAAGACAAATGTAAATGATTTTGCGAGATGGCCTTAGGAATTTCTTCTGTGTTAATCCATTCTTTGCGACAAGATAACCCCTCGTGATTGCAGTTAAGATTGCAACACAAAGATTTTTAATAGCACCTCAAAAAAAGAATTATCTCCAAAATAAAACAAATCCAATTTGTAAGAGAATAATGTGTACTTTTGCAGCCGGTTTTTTAAAGAAAGCTATAATTAGATGATATAATTTAATAAAGTAGTAATTTTATGTATTTAAACACAGAAGTTAAGAAAGAAATTTTCAAAGGATTCGGTAAAAATGAGTTTGACACCGGATCAGTAGAAGGCCAAGTTGCCTTATTTACCCACCGTATCAACCACCTTACCAAACACTTACAAGCTAATCGTAAAGATTTTGCCACAGAGCGTTCATTGGTGCTTTTGGTAGGAAAGCGTCGTAAATTGTTGACCTACCTTCAAGGTAAGGACATCAACCGTTACCGCGAAATTATTAAGAAGTTAGGTTTAAGAAAATAATACAACCAACTACGAAAAAAGAAAAAGGTAATTGAAAACAGTTGCCTTTTTTTTCATTTTATAAGATGGCCATTTTCGGTGAGGGCTTGATTATATAAACAACAGAAATTCACCGAATTAGATGAATAGTTAAAAAGATAAAAAGAAGAAAAGATGTCAAAAATTGGAATTACAAAAACATTCCGGATGGCCGATGGCCGCGAAATCAGCATTGAAACCGGAAAACTAGCTAAGCAAGCTGATGGCTCAGTAGTACTTAAAGCAGGTGACACCATGATATTGGCCACCGTAGTATCAAAAAAAGAAGCTGGCGAAAACGTTGACTTCATGCCACTTTCGGTGGATTACCAAGAAAAATACTCCTCAGCAGGAAGATTTCCTGGAGGTTTCTTTAAAAGAGAAGCCCGTCCTTCGGAATATGAAATTCTAATTTCACGTCTTATCGACCGTGTATTGCGTCCTTTATTTCCAGACGATTACCATGCTGAAACTCAGGTTTTGGTCTCCTTAATCAGTTTAGGTGTTGGCGATCAACCCGATGCTTATGCTGCCATGGCAGCTTCTGCCGCTTTGATGGTTTCTGACATTCCTTTCCACGGACCCATTTCTGAAGTTCGTATTTCCTATATTGATGGAAAATACGTGATCAATCCTAGCATCGAAGAAAACGAAAAAGCAACCCTTGACCTTGTTATTGGAGCTTCAGCCGAAAACATCATGATGGTGGAAGGCGAGATGAAAGAAGTTTCGGAAGACATGATGATGGAAGCTTTCCGTCAAGCACATGATGCCATCAAATTGCAATGTCAAGCACAAGTTGAATTGGCTGCAATGGTTGAAAAATCAAGCCCAAAACGGGTTTACAACCACGAGAACAATGACCTTGAATTGAAAGAACGTATCAAAAACGAACTTTCAGAAAAAGTATATCAAGCTGCTTGCAGCGAAACCACCGACAAGCACAAGCGCTCAGCAAATTTCAGCACCATTTTGGTTGATTTCATTGCTACTTTAGAACCAGATTACGCTTCTAAAAACATGCCTTTGATCAAAAGATATTACCATGATGTTGAAAAAGACATGATGCGTAAAATGATTTTGGAAGATCGTAAACGTTTGGATGGACGTAAATTAGACGAAATTCGTCCCATTTGGTCCGAAGTAAACTACTTACCTTCAGTACACGGAAGCAGTGTTTTTACCCGTGGCGAAACCCAATCGCTTACCTCCGTAACTTTAGGTAGCAAATTGGACGAGCAAATCATCGACGGAGCCGTATTTGAAGGCCGCAACAACCTTATTCTTCATTACAACTTCCCTCCTTTCAGCACGGGTGAAGCAAAAGGCATGCGTTCAACCGGTCGCCGCGAAATTGGTCATGGTAACTTGGCACTGCGTGCATTGAAACCCATGCTTCCAGGACGTGATCAAAATCCTTACACCATCCGCATTGTTTCTGACATCCTCGAATCCAACGGAAGCTCTTCAATGGCCACCGTTTGCGCTGGATCTTTAGCTCTCATGGACGCTGGTGTTAAGATGAAAAAACCCGTTTCAGGTATTGCTATGGGATTGATTACCGATCCTAAAACTGGAAAATTTGCCGTATTGAGCGACATCCTTGGCGATGAAGATCATTTGGGCGATATGGACTTTAAAGTAACGGGTACCCGCGATGGTATCACCGCATGCCAAATGGACATTAAAGTAGAAGGACTCACTTACGAAATTCTTTCACAAGCCTTAGACCAAGCTCGTAGAGGTCGTTTACACATCCTCGATCGCATGGCCGAAACCATCACCGAACCTCGTGCTGATTACAAAGAATTTGTACCTCGCATCGAGAAGATGATCATCGACAAAGAATTTATTGGTGCTGTAATCGGACCTGGCGGAAAAATCATCCAAGATATTCAAGCCAAAACCAACACTACCATCACCATTGAAGAAGTAAACGAAAAAGGAGTTATCGAAATCCTTTCTCCCGATAAGAAAAGCATCATGGCAGCCATGAACCGCATCCGTGGTATCGTTGCAGTGCCTGAAGTGGGCGAAGTTTACCTTGCAAAAGTAAAAAGCATCATGCCTTATGGTGCATTTGTAGAAATATTACCCGGAAAAGAAGGTCTGCTTCACGTTTCTGAAATCGACTGGAAACGTATTGAGAATGTTTCAGACGTCCTCAAAGAAGGTGATGAAATTGAAGTAAAACTCATTGAAGTTGATCCCAAATCAGGTAAATTTAAACTCTCAGCCAAGGCATTAAAACCTCGCCCTGAGAAAGCCTAAAACCTATAAATCGAAAGGCATTTACAAAGAATAATGCCTTTCGATTTTTCCATTGTTCATCCAAACCAATTCTAATAATTTCCACCTCTGAAAGTAAATTCGGAAGGATTATCTGTTATTGTTATTTGTTTGTAACCAAAGGCCAATGAAATCGTAACAAGGCCATCTTAGAATATTGAATTAACCCGAAAAGATAAATGAGACAGTTAAAAATTCAAAAGCAAGTAACCAATCGTGAAACCGCTTCCCTTGATAAATACCTTCAGGAAATTGGTAGAGTCGATTTGATTTCTGCAGAAGAAGAAGTGCTTTTGGCACAAAAAATCAAAAATGGCGACCAAGCCGCTCTTGAAAAACTTGCCAAAGCCAATTTGCGTTTTGTTGTTTCCGTATCAAAACAATATCAAAATCAAGGGCTTAGTTTGCCTGACCTTATCAATGAGGGCAACTTAGGATTAATCAAAGCCGCTCAACGCTTCGACGAAACCCGTGGTTTTAAATTTATTTCCTACGCAGTATGGTGGATTCGTCAATCGATTTTACAGGCTTTGGCTGAACAATCACGGATCGTTCGCTTGCCCCTTAACAAGATTGGTAGCATCAACAAAATCAATAAAACCTACGCCAATCTTGAGCAAGAACTGGGTCGTGCTCCTAATCATGAGGAAATTGCCGACAAATTGGATATTAGTGTACGTGAAGTAAAAGAAAGCATGAAAAATGCCGGACGCCACGTGAGTATGGACGCACCTTTAATTCAGGACGAAGATACTACCATGTACGATGTGATTCGCGAAAACGACACTCCAACTCCTGAAACCGACTTGTTGTACGATTCGTTGCGCAAAGAAATCAGTCGTGCCATATCTACCCTCACCCCTCGCGAAGCCGATGTGGTAACCTTGTATTTTGGTTTGGATGGCACCTATCCCATGACCTTGGAAGAAATAGGTGAAAAATTTGACCTCACACGTGAACGCGTTCGTCAAATCAAAGAGAAGTCCATTCGCCGACTCAAACACACTTCGAGAAGTAAAATCTTAAAATCCTACTTAGGATAAACCCATTTAAAAGCGGACTTGTTCCGCTTTTTTATTTTAGTTTTGCAAAATACCAAACTCAAAGACTATGTCATTTCTTTTAGCCCCTTCACTCCTTTCTGCCGACTTTGCCCACTTGGGCCGCGATGTGGAAATGGTAAACCAAAGTCAAGCCGATTGGTTCCATATTGATATCATGGACGGAAGATTTGTTCCCAACATTAGCTTTGGCTTCCCCGTGCTGAAAAGCATTGCCCAGCTTGCCCAAAAACCATTAGATGTGCACCTTATGATTGTGGAGCCCGATAAATATTTGGCCGAATTTAAGAAAAACGGTGCCGATATTATCACCCTACATTACGAAGCGGTAGATCATTTGCATCGCAGTATCCATGCCATCAAAGACCTGGAATGCAAGGCCGGCGTGGTGCTCAATCCCCATACTCCTGTTCACCTGCTCGAAGACATCATTGCCGAAGTGGATTTGGTGCTGCTGATGAGTGTAAACCCTGGCTATGGCGGTCAAAAGTTTATTGAAAATACTTATGCAAAAATTGAAAAACTCAAAAATCTGATTCTTCAAAAAAATAGCAAAGCACTCATCGAAGTGGATGGAGGTGTGAGCAAAAGCAATATTCGTGCTTTGGTGGACGCAGGTGCCGATGTTTTGGTAGCTGGAAATGCTGTTTTTGGCACTGATAATCCTTTGCATACCATTGCTGAAATGAAGAAACTCTAAAGATGATCCAAGCCATTCACACCTATCCACCTAAAGAAGAACGACTTAATGTGATAAGTCACGCCATTGGAATAGGTCTTGCGCTTCCGGCTTTGGTATTACTAATTCTTAAATCGATAGAACTGCACCAACCTAAAGTCTGGATTGGGTTCATGGTTTACGGACTTAGTCTTTTGGTTTTGTATATGAGTTCCACCTTATACCATGCGGTGCAAAAACCCAAGTGGCGCAATCCTTTAAACCTATGGGATCATCTAAGTATTTACCTACTCATTGCTGGCACCTATACTCCTTATACCTTGTTGATTTTACCTCCGATTTGGGGTTATAGTATTTTGATAACAGTCTGGTTATCTGCCATTATTGGCATTATTTTGAAAAGCTTTTTCTTTGGTCGCTACAATACCCTTTCTGCTATTTTATACGTGGTGATGGGCTGGATTGTGGTGGTTGCCATTGTTCCTTTATATCAAAATTTAGGATTTTTGGGTACATTTTGGCTTTTTTTTGGCGGAATTTTCTATACTTTAGGCGCGGTAATTTATCTGTTCGATAAGAAAATACCCTATAACCACGCTATTTTTCACTTATTGGTTTTGGGAGGAAGTATTTCGCATTTTATTTCCATTTACTATTACCTCATTCCTCAAATATAATTTCAAGTATCCATCCACCACCTTAAGATGTAAAAAAAAGCGACCTAATCAAGTCGCTTTTTAATATTCTAATAAGCTATCAGAAAACTATCCAGCCTGCATTTCCTCAGCGCCAGGTAGCAATCCAGCCAGTTTACCAGGTTCATGAATTAAGATTGGAATGTGCTGAGGACAAATCCAATAATTTGCTCCCATATAGCTCAACTGAACCAAAGGAACTGTGTTTTGGTCGCGTTTACAGAAAACGCATTCTTTAACGTTATGTTCTTCCATGATATCTAAATTTAAGCGGCAAAGATAGTTAAATACTATAAGGACGTATAAGATAAATCAAAACTTTTTACGGTCTCGGATGAAACTGCAGCAAGGTAGATCGTAGGTATTCGCGGTCGAGGTGGGTGTATATTTCGGTGGTGGTGATAGACTCGTGACCCAGCATTTCTTGCACGGCACGAAGATCGGCTCCCCGCTGCACCAATTCGGTGGCAAAAGAATGCCTGAAAGTATGGGGGCTAATGGTTTTTTGAAGTCCAATTTTTTGAGCCAGATCCTTGATGATGGTAAAAATCATCACACGCGTCAAAGCTCGTCCATTGCGATTGAGAAAAACCACATCTTCAAAACCCTTTTTTATGGAAATATGGGTACGATACTCATGAAGATAAATATTAATGTATTTCATGGCCGAATGGCCAATGGGAACCAAACGTTCTTTGCTCCCTTTTCCTACCACCTTTATAAACTCGTCGTTGAAATAAAGATTAGAGATTTTCAGCTCCACCAATTCCGTAACCCGCAATCCGCAAGCGTAAAGGGTTTCGAGTATGGCTTTGTTGCGATGCCCCTCGGGCTTGCTTAAATCAATGGCTCCAATAAGTGCATCAATTTCATTATGGCTTAAAGTATCGGGCAACTTTCGGCCAACTTTAGGCGATTCTAAAAGCTCCGAGGGATCGGAAGTCAGTTGGTCGGTGAGCAACAAAAACTTATAAAAAGTTCGAACACCACTTACCAGTCGAGCTTGGGAGCTGGCCTTAAAATGGTGTTGTGCAATATCTTGTACAAAAGCATCTAAGTGAGCTGAGTTAAGGTTTAAAGGCGAATCTATCTTCAAGTCGAGCTGGGCATAGATTGCCAATTTATCCATATCCGCAACATAAGCCCATACTGAATTTTGGGATAATCCCCTCTCAATTTTAAGGTAATTTTCAAACTCTTTAATGGCCTCTTCCCAGTTCATTGGCATGGTTTAAACGGCTACATCAAATTCGCGCAGGGCATTGTTGAGACTAGTTTTTAAGTCGGTAGAAGCTTTGCGCTGACCGATAATCAAGGCACAACCCACTTGATATTCGCCGGCTGGAAATTTCTTGGTATAAGTCCCAGGAATCACCACCGACCGAGCAGGAACTCTTCCGATATATTCTACGGGTTCGGGACCGGAAACATCAATGATTTTGGTGGATTTGGTAATCACCACATTGGCTCCCAGTACTACCTCACGTTCCAGATGAACACCTTCTACCACGATGCACCGTGAACCTATAAAACAATGATCTTCAATGATTACCGGAGCAGCTTGCACGGGTTCGAGCACCCCTCCTATTCCCACGCCACCACTCAGGTGCACGTGTTTACCAATTTGCGCACAGCTTCCTACGGTAGCCCATGTATCCACCATGGTGCCCTCGTCCACATAGGCGCCAATATTGACGTAGCTGGGCATCATGATAACGCCGGGCGCCAAATAACTTCCGTAACGTGCCACGCCATCGGGTACCACACGCACGCCCAGTTTATCGAAATCTTTTTTGAGGGCAATCTTATCGTGGTATTCAAAAATTCCGCTTTGTAGCTTCTCCATTTTCTGTATGGGGAAATACATAATCACGGCTTTTTTCACCCATTCATTCACTTGCCAACCCTCAGCAAGAGGCTCGGCAACCCTTAATTTACCTTGATCGAGCCACTCCACCACCTGACGTATAGCGGTTTGAACGTGGTCTTGCTTCAACATTGCTTTATCTTCCCAAGCTTGGGTAATAATCTCTTTTAAATGCTCCATGGAATTTCAAAATATGCGACAAAGATAGTGAAATGAGTA
>DZDC01000247.1 GCA_022736595.1 Draconibacterium orientale
GAATTGTTTTCGTCGAGGTTAACCCTTTATGGAATAAAGAGTTTTCCATTGCTATGCTCAGAATCATGAATCACTTTTATCAAATAAATTCCATGTAATGTTTCTGGTAATTGTATTTGTTCAACTTCTTGGGGGCCATTTTGGTTCATCGAAGTGCTGAAAATAAGTTTTCCATCTATGGAATAAAGTTCAATTTGACCGTTTGAGGAAGCTTGGTTAAAGCTTAAATTCAACTGATTATTATTGCCCAACCAATAGCGGAAAACATTTGACTTGGTTAGATTTAATGGGATTACGTTGCTCCAAGTGCTACTTCCATCATAATCGGTCTGCTGAAGACGATAATAGACCGCTCCTTCAAAATTTTGATCAAAATCATTATAAATATAGTTCCTTATTTCATTTGAATTACCAGATCCTTCCACGCGGGCAAGGTCTTCAAATTGACAATTGTCGAGGCTTTTTTGCAAAGTGAAGAAATGGTTGTTGATTTCGCTGGTGGTTGTCCATCGTATTTGATTGTAATCTTTCATTATGGCGCCTTCAAAGCTTAACAATTGAATGGGCAATTGACTGTTCCAACCTTCGTTCTTATTGTAAACTTTACCTATTCCATAAGCATTGCCCACTGCTTTAGCAATGGTGTGCTCGGTATATTCAAATATTGCCATGTGAAAGTTGGTGATATTTAGAGTGCTGCTGCCAGGTAAAGTAATATCGAGGGTATTAACTCCATCACCGAGGTAAACTACTTGTTCTCCACCATTTTGCCATGTGGTATTAGTGGTTTCAGTTCCGAAATCGGTGGGTTGAGAAAAGGAGTTTTGGTTGTTGATTTTGATTAATCTTCCGTCACCATTTCCATCGGTCCATGTGATACGAAAAGTGGTGCTATTGAGCTCGGTAAGCCCAAAATTGCTGGATGGAGTGAGCGGCGCTGTATAGGTAGCAGCAGTGATAGAATTGGAATTTTCGCTTTCCACACCATTCACCACGGTTCTCACGCGGTAGTAATAAGTTTTGTTGGAACTTAATCCGTAATAGGTGAGCGAAGTGGAAGTGGTGGTTTCAGAAAAATCAGAAATATCCACTTCGTCAAGATAAAGATCACCAGAAACAACCAGAAACTTGATGATTGAAGTGGCTGTTCCACTTGTGATCGAACGCGTATAGGTGGTAAAAGCACTGGTTAAGGTAATATCACTGCCCAAGGCTGAGAAGTTGGTGCCATCGGTACTCAACAAAACCCGTAAGGTGGAAGCAGAGCCCGAATAAGCCGCACTAAAACTCAGCGTATGGTTTCCACTGTTTTCAGTTAAATCGATGGATGGCGTTTGGAGATGACCTCCATTATTAAGTCGCACAAAGTTAAAGTCTTCAAAAACGGAGTTTCCGGTCCATCCTGGGTAATGGGTATGACTGTTCAATGAAGCAGATATATCCAAACCATTGGAGGTTATGCAGGCTCCAAAATTTTCATAGAGGTTGTCAATACTGCTAAATCCACTATTGGTGGACAGTTCCACAATATAAGCATCGGCACTTGCAAGGGTATTCCAATGTGCCACAAAACCTCTTGAAACAATATCTGTTGCTGCGATGGCGGTGGTTGAAGGG
>DZDC01000110.1:0-3516 GCA_022736595.1 Draconibacterium orientale
TAAATTTTCCTGCCGCCTAAAATCTTTTCGCCAAAAAAGTTTTGCAACGGTCTCTGAATGGCTACTTACAATGAAATGAGGCAAATGGAATGAATAAAGTATATGAACTGAAATCATTGATTTCAATGCCGAAACTACCATTAATTCAAAGATTTGGCTGTAGATAAATTTAAATTACAATGAAAAATCTCGTCTGAATCTTTGTGCTGGTTGGTTTGATGATGTGTAAAAAGCACAAACACTTTATCGTCCATTCCCATTTCGGCTGATTGCATTACAAATTTTGCTTTCAGATTTGATAGGACGTTGATATAAGAAAAGGTTAAAGTTTTGATACTTTTCTTGCCTTCCACAATTTCGTCCCAATAACTGGCATTCCCTTCTTTATTTTCATTAGACAAAAATAAGGTTGTAAACATTTTGCCCACCAAACTTTCGTGTTTGGTTTCGAGCAAACCTTCTAAGGGGTTATTTATATCTAGAATGACCCCTCTCAAATCGAGTTTCATGGTGGGAATGAGGGCATTATAAACCGCCAAAGATTGAGCTATTTCGGCCTCTCTACGAGTAGATTCTTCTTGAGTAGCCTGCATCTCTTCCATGTTTTGGCGCAATTCTTCCTCTTGGCTGGCAATTTCTTCACTTTGCACCTGAGCTTGATGCAATAGTCGTTCGGTGTTTTTGTTAATTTTAAGGTGGGATATAGTGGTGGCAATGTTAACGGCAATACGCTCGGCAAAATCGATATGATACTGTTCAAAGTTTTTGAAGGAAGCCAATTCGAGTACTCCAAAAATCTCATCATGAAGCACAAATGGCACCACTAAAACCGCTTTAGGGTTGGCGGTTCCTAAACCGGAAGTTATTTTAATAAAGTCTTGTGGCACATCGGTCATATAAATGGTTTTGAGCTCGTAGGCACATCTTCCAATAATATCTTCGCCCACGGCAATGCGATCTTTGATATGCTTTTTACGACCATAGGCAATGGCCGATACCAGCTCTAAGGTTAATGGGTCGTCTTCGTCCACTTTATCGGCAATCAAATAAATGGCTCCTTGGTTGGCATCCAAATAGTCGATCAGATTGCTTAACAATTGATAGGCAATATCTTCAGTAGTTTGGTGATTGAGTCGAAGTATTTCACTAAAGCGGGCTATGCCTTCGTTTACCCAATTTCGTTGCTTGTTTTCGATTTCAAAAAGTACCCGCTCTTTGGAAACTTTAAGTAAACGATTACGCATTTCAACCAAACTACTGCCTAAATCACCCTGATTATTAAATACATTAACCTCGGTTTCCAAATTTCCATTACCTACCTCAATGGCAAATTCTTTGGTGTTTTTTAGATTTTGGGTCAACACATTCACCGAGTTTACCATGTCTCCTATTTCATCGTCGTTTTGATTGCTAATTTGAGCAGGAAGTTCCCCATTGCCCAGCTGCGTAATGTACTCCTTTAAGTGATTGATGGATTTATTGATGTATTTCGAAACTCTAAAAATGATGAATAAAATAAGAGTGAATAACAAAATGGCAATAATGGCAATAATGTTGATGCTTTTGGTTATTTGGTTTAAAGCGCCATTCTTGATGTCGGTATGTAAATCATAAAGATGCCTTCCGAGCAACTGGTTTTCAGTATCTAATTGGTAAATGAGGCTGTTGTTGCTGTTGCGATTGAGGGTGTTTTGTAACTCAGCCAATGAGTGAAAGCTTTGCTGATAGGCAAGCAAATTGTTCTTAATATCATTTTCCATAGCCGTTCCACCGCTTACTATGGCAATAAAGCTAGAGGTCACTGCATCAAACTTATCTATGTAGCTCTTATCGTTGCGAAGCAAAAAGTCCTTTTCATGACGTCGTAAAGTAAGTATCAATATTTTAAAGTTAGCGTTTGGGCTCTCGTCAAGGCTTTGTTCCACGCTGTGAATTCGTTGACGCATTACCCCTTCAAGTCCAAAATCTTTGAAACCCTTTTGGTTCACCACCTGCACCAATTGATCAAAATGAAGGACTACCGTGGATAAATCTTGCCTTAAATCAGTCAATACTCGCTCTTTTTTAATTCGTTGTATCACATTCATCGCCGACAATTGATCCATCAATATTTGGGTATTGTTCTGAATGGAATCGAGTTTCTGGAGGTTGGTACTTTGTTTGGTTTCAAAAAAACTTAGGCTAACAGCATCCTGTAAATAAAAATCCTTTTGGTACTTTTGAATCTCCAAATGATTGGTAATTATTCTTTCAATTAGGCTGATAGCCAAATAATTATTTCGGATACTCAAACCTTGCAAAAGTGCAGTGAGGGTTAGAAATATTAGTAAAAAGGAAACAATTATAGCCAAAAGATTGAGTCGATCTTTAATTTGATATCGAAATTTCATAGCAGCGTAAATAGGTGTTGGTAAGAATAGAAATTTTGAAAAAATGAGAACTTTTTTCGATGGCTGCAAAATTAGGAGGTGAACAGGTTGCTCACGTTGTCGTAGCATTACTATATGGTTACAATTGCATTACAATTGCATTACGATTACATTATTTCTGCATTCCTATCGAGCAACTTGAACAAATCATCAAAGGAACAAAGGGGCGTTGCCCTGAAATCTTCGCACAACAAAGGAGGAAGAAGATATTGGGGTCAAAGCAGAAAAGTAGTAATTTTGCCGTATTAACCCAACGAAATGGAAAAACCCCTCATTCTTGTAACCAACGACGACGGCATCAACGCCCCCGGTATCCGCAAACTTATTGAGCTCATGAAACCGCTTGGAAAAGTGGTGGTGGTGGCTCCCGAAACCGCTCAATCGGCCATGGGTCATGCCATTACCGTTCGCATTCCTCTACAATTTCACCTAATTCAAAGCCAAGAAGATTATACGGAATATAGCCTCAACGGGACTCCCGTGGATTGTGTCAAATTTGCCCTTCACCAGCTCCTTTCTTCTCCTCCTGACCTAATTGTTTCGGGCATTAACCACGGTTCCAACGCCTCCGTCAATATCATTTATAGTGGCACTATGGGGGCAGCCCTTGAAGGAGCAATGGCTAATATTCCTTCTATCGGATTCTCTATTCTTGATTATGCACATAATGCTCGCTTCGACGAAGCCGAAAAATACATCCTCCATCTGGTAAAACTAACCCTTAAAAAAGGTTTGGAGCCTTACACTGCGCTTAATGTCAATTTTCCTAAAAGCCTCGAAACGGATTATAAAGGATTGAAAATCTGTCGTCAATCCCGATCCTATTGGAAAGAAGATTTTGAAGAACGCATTCATCCCAGCACCGGAAAAGCCTACTTTTGGCTTAAAGGAAGTTTCAGCCTCCTTGAGGAAAGCCACGATACCGATGAGTATGCCTTAAAGAATTATCAAGTTTCGGTGGTGCCAGTGCATTTCGACTTTACTCATTATCAACAAATAGAAGCCCTAAGAAGTTGGGAAAATAACCTAACCTAATCAAACCCCTATGAAAAAACTTTTTCAAACCAATACTTTCATTTTTGGAGCC
>DZDC01000110.1:3616-7309 GCA_022736595.1 Draconibacterium orientale
AAACACATCAATGAGTTGGCTTTTATGGGCTTTCTTGAAGTGGTAACTCATCTTTCGGCCATTCGAAAAAACTTTAAAAACTGTAAAAATCACATTCGAGATTTTGCTCCCGATGCCATTATTTTTATCGATTATCCTGGTTTTAATCTTCGCTTGGCTCCCTTTGCCAAAAGTTTGAATATCAAAACATTCTATTACATTTCTCCGAAAGTTTGGGCTTGGAAAAAGAATCGTGTTTACAGCATCAAGAAGTACATCGACAGGCTATACAGCATCCTTCCCTTTGAAGTAGATTTTTACCAAAAATATCAATATCCTATCCATTATGTGGGCAATCCTTTGATGGATGCGCTGGAATCCTTTACCCAAAAGCAAACAACCGCTCCATGTGCCGACCACATTGTGCTGCTGCCTGGAAGCCGCCAGCAAGAAATTGAGCGCATGCTTCCCATCATGATTCAAACCGCAAAAGGCTTTCCGAATAAGAAATTTGTGATTGGTGGTGCCCCTGGTTTTACACCCGAATTTTACCAAAAATGGATGGAAAATACCTCCTATCCCATCCTCTTCAATCAAAGTTACGATTTGCTTTGGAAGGCAGAAGCGGCCTTGGTTACCAGCGGAACTGCGACCCTCGAAACGGCACTTTTGCAAGTACCACAAGTGGTTTGCTACCGAGCCAATAGTGTATCCTATCATCTGGCAAAATATTTGGTCAACATTCAGTTCATTTCGTTGGTCAACCTCATCATGCAACGTAAAGTGGTCACCGAGCTCATTCAAGACGAGCTCACCGTGGCCAACCTTGAAAAGGAACTGAAACTAATTATAAATGCCGGTTCGAACCGAGCCTCACAACTTGCCGATTATCAAATTCTTCAAGAAAAAGTGGGCTCCTCAGGGGCTTCGCAACGTGTGGCGGATGATATTCTAAAATATTTAAGTTAATGTCCCTCAAAAAATTAATACCGATCCTAATGCTGGTGCTTACCTCCTTGGGTTCCAAAGCGCTCAATCTAGATATTGGTATCTATCAGGGTTTTGATGTCATCGAAATCAACTTCAAAGTGTTGCAAGGTCGGTACGTTTTAGAAGCCGATGGACGCATCTTCAATGCTTTTAATAAAGATATAGTACTTAATATCACCCCCTTGCGCGACTCAGTTTTGGTTCAAATAAACCACCGCAATGTGGGTCTTTTCAAAGAAGTGGCTCTTTACGGACGAAGTTTTGTCAACGTTTTTGAGCTTGAAAACAAAAAAGCCGGCATCCCTTTAAGAAGCTACGAGGACGATCTTAAAATAAGGGTAACCAAGTCGAAACTTTTGATTATCAACAGTATCGACATTGAGCGGTATGTTGCCGGAGTGGTTCAAGCCGAGTCGGGTGGAAGTACCTCCAATCCCCAATTTTTTCAAGTACAGTCGGTAAGTTGCCGCACCTATGCTTTGGTTAACGTTCAGAAACATGCGGTGGATGGTTTTCACCTTTGCGACGAAGTTCACTGTCAGTATTACCTCGGAAAAGCCACCCTCGAAAATGTAATCAAAGCCACCCTTTCCACCTCTGGCGAAGTGGTGGTGGATACCAACGACCAAATGATTAATGCGGTTTTCCATTCCAATTGTGGAGGGCAAACCGTGAATGCCCAAGAGGTGTGGTCCACTTCAAAAAGTTATTTGATCTCTCAACCAGACAGTTTTTGCCATAATGCCTCCAAAGCCCGCTGGGAAGTCACCCTCGACAGTGCCGTTTTTGTGGAAAAACTTGAACAATATTTTCATTATCCAATCCACGACAGCTTGAGCCTCGACAGCGCGCTGCATTTTCATCAACCGTATCGTTTACAATATTTTGGGGCAAAAGTGCCCTTGAAATTGGTGCGCAAAGAATTTGGATTAAAGAGCACCTATTTCGAAACCGATATTAAAAACGGGAAAGTGAGAATTAGCGGTAAAGGTTTTGGACACGGCATTGGACTTTGTCAGCAAGGAGCCATCGAAATGGCGAATCGAGGCTATACTTATAAAAGCATTCTCCGATATTATTACCCTGGAACTCATTTAAACTTATATACTTCGCTCAAATATCCATTTATCCCCAACTAAGCTTCGGGCTAAAGCAAGGCTTGCAACACCTGTTGGGGTGATATTTGCATCATGCACTGGCAAGCTTCGCCGTTTTGGCATTTCTTACAATGTTCATCTTCGCCCACCAATACTTGAGCCCTAGAGCCCAAAGGGGCCCAACGTCCGGGATGCATGGGTCGGATGGGCGGAAAAATACCCAAGGCGCCAATCCCACTGGCTGCGGCAATGTGCAAAGGACCAGTGCTGGCGGCCACCAAAAAATCGGAGGCTGCAATAAAACTTACCAATTCGTCGAGCTGCATTTTGCCACTTAAGTCCACCACCTTAGGATGATTGCGCAACAGCTTTTCCCTAAAAAGCTTGCCTTCGTCCTCTGTGCCCGTTAGAAAAATTTTGAATTCTTTTTCCAATGCCAAATCTATCAATTGTGAGAAATTGTCAAGTCCCCATTCCCTGGCACTTCCCTTAGATTTAGTATGCAAAATAAGGTTGTGTCCCTTGGGAGCCAATATTTCGAGCCAATTTGTAGCCAACGGTTTGGGCTGAAAACCATAGTACGCAGCAATTTGCGGGAGACTCAGTTCGGAATTTATCCCAAGAGGTTGAAGTAATTTAAGATTCAGCTGAGCCTCATGAAGGTCGCTCTTTTTACGACTAAATGCAGGCAATCGGTTGCAGTTGATCCAATGAAAATGGCGATGTGCAGTTCCTATGCGAATGGGAATTTGAGCCGCTTTGGCGAGCCTGGCAAGCTTTTTATTTGGAAAAACGTGTACAAAAGCATCCAGTTTTAAACTTTTAAGCCACTGGAGTTGTTCGTTTTCACTTCTTTTTTCATAAGCATTCCAATCATAAAAATCATCCACAAATTGAGAACATTCTACCACGGCGCGAGTATAAGTTCGCCCTAAAAAAACCACCTTGGCTTCAGGCCAATGTTGCTTGATTAGACCCGCCATGGGTAAGCTCAGCATGACGTCGCCAATGCTATCGGTACGGCTTAAAAGAATATTCATTAAAAATCCATTTTACGAAGTTTTGCATATTTAAGGGCCACTGCTCTGGCCGAAATGCGTGCAATGTGATAACCTGCCGAGCCATCTCTAAACCCTTGTTGCAGCAAGTAAGTTCTAAAAAATTTAAAGGCTGGGCTAATCCATTCTTTCATCCGTGAAGGCTTTTTGCCCTCGGCTTTCATTTTGCGGGCGTGCAAGTCGGAATATTTTTCAATTTGCCGGAAATGATCCTCCAAACTGTGGTAGCTATAATGCCAAAGGTCGCCCTTGAGCCATACTTCTTTAAGATTTGAGGGCGTTTTCAGGGTTTCATGCACATAAGCCCCTTCCCAGAGGCTCCCTTCTTTCGGAAAAATTCGGATTTTACGATCGGGATACCAGCCGCAATGGTGCACCCACGAACCACAATAATTGGTAAGCCGATTGAATCCAAAAAGGGCATTGAAATTCTCAATGTTTTCGATGCTTTGACGCAGGGTTGGCGACAACACTTCATCGGCATCTAACGAAAGAATATATGGGTATCGAGCCAACGCATTGGCATGGTTTTTTGTGGCCGAAAAGCCTTCCCAAGCTCTTTTAACGAA
>DZDC01000111.1:0-4105 GCA_022736595.1 Draconibacterium orientale
ATGCAGGTAAAGGGAGAATAGCTCATTTGCAAGAGTTTTGTACTGTTGGCCAAAAAAAGAAGCTAATTTCACTTTAAGATTCTGTTGAGATACAGAGTTTCAAACTTTTTATGGAATATGAGTGATATTTTTGTAATAATCTGTTGGTTAATGCTTTTTTAGCAGTTTTGATAGATGCTCATAAATTCATAACTTTACACTTTTTTAGAATAGAATTTAACTCATTGTTATATTGTTATTTAACTTTTATTAATCTTTTTTTTACATTTAATACACCTACGCAATCCTATTTAATGAACTATTTACAAGTCGATAACTTAAGCAAAACCTATGGAGAGAAATTGCTCTTCAAAAACATAAGTTTTGGAATCAATCAAGGTCAGAAAGTGGCCCTAATCGCTCAAAATGGCCGGGGCAAAACCAGTTTGCTCAACATTATTTTGGGCAAAGACATTGCCGATGAGGGGAATGTGGTGATTCGTAAAGGTGTGAAAATTGGATACTTGCCTCAAAAAATGGAATTCAATGCGCTAAGCACCGTGCTTGAAGCAGTGCTCGATGGCAATAATGCCTTTTTTGATACTGTAAAAGAGTACGAAGAGGCATTGCAATATTTGCATTCCGATCATTCCGAAACCACAAAGAATCGACTTCAGAAAGCTGCCGAACGTATGGATTTACTCGGAGCCTGGGATTATGAAAGTAGAATTAAGGAAATTCTTTCTCGGTTAAAAATCAATGATTTAGATCTTAAAATCGAAACTCTTTCTGGGGGTCAAAAACGCAAAATTGCTCTGGCTAAATGCCTAATTGAAGAAGTGGATTTATTAATTCTCGATGAACCTACCAACCACCTCGATATCGATATGATCGAATGGCTCGAGGAATTTATCAATACCCAAAAAATGACCCTTCTTGTGGTTACCCATGATAGGTACTTTTTAGATCAAGTTTGTCAAGAGATTTTAGAGTTGGATCAAGAAGAGATTTATCATTACCGTGGCAAATACGACTACTTCGTCGAGAAAAAGGCTGAGAGGCTTTATAATCAAGCCGCAGAGCAAGAAAAAGCCCGCAACCTATACCGTCGCGAACTGGAATGGATGCGCAGAATGCCCAAAGCGCGTACCACCAAGTCGAAAGCCCGCATCGACGCATTTTATGATTTGGAAAATAAAGCCCGTAAAACCACCAACAGCGAAATGCCCGATTTTGATGTTAAAATCTCGCGCATTGGCAATAAAATACTCGAAGTGAATCATATCCATAAAGCTTATGGCGATTTAAATTTGATCCAAGACTTTTCTCATACCTTCTTACGGGGCGAACGAATTGGAATTGTAGGTGCCAATGGAAGCGGTAAAACCACTTTTTTCAAATTGATTATGGGTGAGGCCAAGCCCGATAAAGGTCATATTGTAAAAGGACAAACCATGGTTTTTGGTTATTTTGCCCAAGATGGACTCAAGGTGGACGAAAACAAAAGGCTTATCGATTTGGTGAAAGATGTGGCCGAGGAGATTCCCTTTGGCAGCAGTTCAACCCTTTCTGCAGCTCAGTTTCTGCACTATTTCAATTTCGATTATAGCACCCAGCACAACTATTATCGCAATTTGAGCGGAGGCGAAAAGCAACGTTTACAACTGCTTCTGACTTTTGTCAATAACCCCAATTTCCTTATTCTGGATGAGCCTACCAACGATTTGGATATCGATACTTTAAGTGTTCTGGAGGAATTTCTTGTAAAATACCAAGGTTGCTTGATGGTTACCAGCCACGACCGGGCTTTTCTCGATCGAGTGGCTGATCATATTTTTGTGTTTGAGGAGAATGGAAAAATTAAGGATTATCATTCTAATTACTCCGAATATCGCAATCTCAAACGCGAACAGGAAAAGGAAGCTAAGCGTCAAAAGCAAGCCGACAAGCAAGTTGATATTCAAGTTGAAAAGCCTAAAGTTCAGAAAGTTACCTTCAATCAAAAAAGGGAATTTGAATTGCTGACCCAAGAAATGGAAAAGTTGGAGACTGAAAAAGTGGAGCTTTTAAACAAACTTAATGCAGGCACTGGATCTGCAGGTGATTTTACAATATGGTCGGCACGCTTTCAAGAAATTGTTAATTTACTGGATGATAAAGAGTTGAGGTGGTTGGAACTATCTGAAATCATGGGATAAAATAATGCATTATGGAAGGGATATTTGAAATTAAGCTTAAAGTCCCCAGTTACTTACTCGATTTAAAACGGCAGCTGAGCCCCATGGCCATTGCCGAACTTATGCAGGAAATAGCTGGAGCTCATGCCCACGCCTTTGGATTTGGATACCATCAGCTGGTGCCCCAAAATTTGGGCTGGTTACTTACCGCACTTCGATTTCAAATACATGAGCAAGTTCTTTGGGAGCAGGAGGTAATCCTTAAAACTTGGGTGGTGGGTCATCAGCGCTTTTTATCTAGGCGCGATTTTCAATTTGTTGATGCTCAATCGGGTGAGCTATTAATTTCAGCTTCAACGCAATGGATGCTTTTTAACTTTTCAACCCATCGCCCAGTGAATGTTGAAACCTTGAACCCTCAAGTGGCCATGCTGGGAGATAAAAAAGCCATTGAAGCCGATTTTGAGCCTTCCAAAATGACTTTTAAATCACCCAATCCATTTGAAACCCGCATCACCACTTTGGATATCGACATGATGGGGCATTTGAATAATACCCGCTATATTCATTTTATTCTGGCTTCTTACTCTTCAGCGTTTTATCTTCAACATCGCTTGACAAGTTTAGAAATTTTCTTCCGGCAAGAGATAAAACCAGAAAGCCATATTCAGGTTCATCAAGTTGAAATTGATAGTTTAATTTATGGTCATGAAATTACAGTAAATCAAGAAGATAAAAGTAAGTGTTTAGCAATTCTGAAGTGGAACCAAATCCCTATGTCTGACCTCAAGAATTAAGAATTTTTAGAAACTCCCTTAATTTGTGGAATGTTCAAAAAAGAAAGCATTAGGAGAAGTTTTTATTACCAAAAACTCTCGCTTTTTTCCATTACTTTTGCGTATTTATTCTAAAGATTAAACTATGATTTATCGGAGCAAAGCCCCATTGCGACTTGGTCTGGCTGGGGGAGGAACAGATGTGGCGCCTTACAGCGAACTCTTTGGCGGAGCCATTTTAAATGCCACCATCAATATGTATGCCTATGCCACCATTGTGGAGCGCAACGATGGCAAAATTATCTTACATGCCCAAGATAAAGATGAGCGTTACGAATTTGATGCCTCGCTCACGCTGCCCATCGATGGTAAACTGGATTTACTTAAAGGAATTTACAACCATATCGTGGCCAATTATACGCATAAACCGCTTAGTTTTGAGTTGTTTACCCGCGTCGATGCTCCAGCTGGATCAGGCTTGGGAACTTCTTCCACGCTTGTGGTGGCCATCCTTGGTGCTTTTGCTCATTGGCTAAAATTGCCCTTTGGTGAATATGATTTGGCGCAGGTGGCCTATAAAATTGAACGTCATGAACTCAAAATGGCAGGTGGCAAACAAGATCAATATGCAGCCACTTTTGGTGGAGTAAATTTCATGGAATTTTATGCCGATGATAAGGTGATTGTAAATCCTTTACGCATAAGAAATAGCAATCTTAATGAGTTGGCACACAATCTTGTATTGTACTATACCGAAACTTCTCGTTTAAGTAGTGTGATCATTGAAGCGCAATCAAAAAATGTAACCGCAAACAATCAAAAAACCATCGAAGCCATGCATCAACTCAAGGATCAATCGCGCCAGATGAAGGAGGCTTTGCTAAAAGGTGAAATTGACGCCATCGGTGAGATTTTAAATTTTGGTTGGCATTTCAAGAAGCAGATGGCCGAAGGCATTACCAATCCATTCATCGACGAAATCTACGAAGCTGCCATGGCCGCTGGCGCCAGTGGTGGAAAAATTTCGGGTGCGGGTGGTGGCGGATTTATGTTTTTCTATTGCCCCGGCAATACCCGCGATAAGGTAGTGAAAGCCTTGAAACAGTTTGGAGGCGATGCTAAACGTTATGAGTTTACCAATCAAGGACTTAGTACTTGGTCGTTTTAATATTT
>DZDC01000111.1:4205-7309 GCA_022736595.1 Draconibacterium orientale
CTATTGGAAATAAGACTCAGAATGCGCAAATTGCAATCTTCGATGCGCAATAAAATTCAACAAAGCCTGCAACTTTCCAAAAGCAAAGGCTGGAGTAAAGACGATGCCGAGGTTACCATTCGCAATGGACGCTCTGTAATACCAGTTTTAGCCGCCGAAAAACGACAATTAAAGGGCTTTGTGCATGATGAAAGCCGAACAGGTCAATTGGTGTATATTGAGCCCATTGAACTCTTTGAAACCAATAATGAATTGCGTGAACTTGAGATGGACGAACTGCAAGAAATCAACCGGATCTTGCTCCAATTTGCCTACCAACTTCGCCCTGATATCGATGCACTTCAAGAGGCTTATCAATATTTAGGAATTATTGATTTTAATAGAGCCAAAGCAAAATTGGCAATGGATATTGATGCGCATTTGCCCATACTTTCCACTGATAATCAGATGAATTGGATGCAAGCACGTCATCCAATTTTGCTTATTTCGCATCGACAAAAAGGCAAAAACATCATTCCTTTGGATTTGGAATTGACACCTCAAGGGCGTATTCTCATCATTTCCGGACCCAATGCAGGGGGTAAATCGGTTTGTTTAAAAACCGTGGGTCTTCTTCAATATATGTTTCAATGTGGCTTGTTGGTTCCCATGCGCCAAAATTCTGAAATGCGTCTTTTCAACCACCTTCTTATTGATATTGGTGATCAGCAAAGTATTGAAAATGACCTAAGTACCTACAGCAGCCATTTGCTTAATTTGCGTCATTTTCTGCAATATTCTGATGCTGAAAGTTTGTTTTTAATTGACGAGCTGGGCACAGGAACTGAGCCTGCCATTGGAGGAGCTATTGCCGAAGCGGCTTTGGAACAACTTAATGATGCTAAGGCTTTTGGAGTGGTTACTACCCATTATGGCAATCTGAAAGCACTGGCAGGAAAGGTTGAAGGAATTGTTAATGGAGCTATGCTTTTTGACACCAGAGAGTTGCGCCCATTGTATCGCTTAAAAATTGGTCAGCCAGGAAGTTCCTTCGCCTTCGAAATTGCCCGCAAAATGGGCATCGAAGAGCAATTACTTCAGAGAGCTTCTACCAAATCGGGAAGAAAAGAGGTGAATTTCGATCAGCGATTGCAGGAGGTGGAGCTGGAAAAGGAACGCTTGGAATTGAAAGCTAATGAGTTGGAGTTTACCGACAATGCACTTAAAGAGTTGGTAGAAAAATACAATGCCATGAACGAGAAGCTACAGCTCGAAAAAAACATGTTGATGCATGAAGCTCGTGCCAAAGCCAAAGAAATTATCAAGGATGCCAACCGATTGGTAGAAAAAACCATACGCGAAATTAAAGAAAGCGAGGCCAATAAGGAGAAAGTAAAGGAACTTAGAACAACCCTTGAAAGCACTCATAATGAGTTGGTGGATAAAGTTTTAGAAAAGCCTGAGCTCCCCAAAGTGGTTACCACCAAAACTAAAGTTATAGATGAAGTGAAAGTGCTCGCCGAATCGCCTCTATTGGAAGATATGGTGCGTTTGATAGGGCAGCAAACGGTGGGTAAATTGGAGCAGATTAAAGGCAAAAATGCAGTGATTTCTTTCGATAGCATTCGAGTTACGGTGCCTTATCTGCAACTGGAAAAGGTGCAAGTAAATAAAAATCAAGCCCTGAAACAATCATCCAACACACAGTATAGTAGTATTTTACAAAATATTCATGAGCGTTCGTTGCAGTTTAAACCCTCCATTGACTTGAGAGGAAAACGAGCAGAAGAGACTTTGAATTTTGTAAAATCTTGGCTCGACGAAGCGATGTTGCTTTCGCAAAAAGATTTAGAGATATTGCATGGAACGGGCAATGGAATATTGAGGCAAGTAATTCGCGATTATTTGTCTTCGGTAAAGCAGGTTGAACGCTTTTCGGATGCCTCTTTAGAAATGGGAGGTGGTGGTAAAACCCTAATAAAACTCAGATAATTATGATGGAACTTAATATTTGTGAGGCAAAATACAGTGACATTAGCGCCATCGGAGCTCAGGTGCGACAAATGCAAAAAGAAAGTGGCGAAGAGTATCTTTATCTAAATCAAGGGGTTAATGCGGTAGTTCCCATTGATCTTACCGATATTATTCCCCTCATCGACTTCAATAGCACCGAAATGCAGGTGTATCCTCCTATGAAAGGACGCATTAATTTGCGGAGGGCGATTATAAAAACTTACCTCCAAGGAGCAGGGGATATTGATAATCTCTTGATTACCCATGGAGGAATGTCTGGATTGGATTTGGTGTTTCAATCACTTAAAATGAATAAAGTTTGGCTGCCAGAGTTTTTTTGGGGTAGCTATGCGCATATCCTGAACCTAAGGCATATAGAGTATGGATTTTACAACAATTTTGATGAACTGTTGCTCGAAAATCGGGTTCAACCTCAGGATGGCGTTATTATTTGCGATCCCAATAATCCCCTTGGCAATAAATACGATGATAGAACTGTCATAAAATTAATTCAACATCTTGATGATAAGGGAGTAGTGGTAATGGTGGATAGTCCATATCGAGGTGTTTTTTTTACCAACGATAGCTTTTACAAACCCATAGCGGCTCTTCCACATGTGGTTATTATTGAAAGTTTTAGCAAATCGGTGGGCTTGAGTGGTCAACGCATAGGTTTTATTCATAGCGCCAATGCCGAACTGATGCAACAACTCGAAATACGGTTGATGTATTGCAGCAATGGAGTGAATGCTTTTAGTCAAATATTGATCGAAAATCTGTTAACTACTGAGCAAGGAGCCAAGGCCATAAAGAAGTTTAGAGATCAAACCACAATGGCTATTCGGTTAAATATTAATTATTTACAAGATCGACAGTTGTTGGTGGAGGAGTTTTATACCGATGCTCCTCCCAAAGGAATTTTTGTGGTGGTGAATCGATCTTTTGATGAACTACTTCAACACCGAATTGCATCGGTAGGCTTGGAGTTTTTTACGCGCACGCAAAAGGAACGAGCCAGCCAATTTGCTCGAATTTGTGTTTCAGTTCCCCACGAACGCTTTAAAGAATTTTTTGACCGAATTGAATTTGTAAATGATGATCTACCAAGAAAC
>DZDC01000112.1:0-2301 GCA_022736595.1 Draconibacterium orientale
CATTATTTTATTCAATCGGAGTTTAAAGCGGGCCATATCAATATGCCCGACATCCGTACCACCGAATTTAAAGCGGATAAAGCCAGCCAACACTTTATCTATACACAATTTAATACCGTAGTTGGAGTGCGATTTTTCCTTTTAAATAAGGATAAATAGTTGGCATTACGTGATAGAAAAGCATCTATCAGAACTCTAATCGTTTAAGTTTTAATCCTCTTTTGTGGTTATTTTTTATACCGCAGTCCCGTTAGTTATCAGGAGCAGAGAGCGCAGAGGTTTATTTACATTTATTCTTAAGGTGAGGTTTTTAGGTCATTCGAGATTTAGGGTTATTCATTAAAACTTAACACAGGGCAAAGCCTAAAAAGAAGTATTTTTGCAGCTCTAAAAACAACCCAATCCACCTATGAGCGATCAAGTCAAACACGAATGCGGTATCGCATTTATCCGACTTTTAAAACCCCTAGAATATTACAAAGCCAAATATGGCACAAGCTTTTACGGCATCAATAAAATGCATTTGTTGATGGAAAAGCAACACAATCGTGGTCAAGATGGAGCTGGAATTGCGTGCATTAAGCTCGATACCGAACCAGGAATGAATTACATTGATCGGGTACGATCGGTGGCCGAAAGTCCCATCAAAGATGTTTTTAGTCGTATCTTCAAAGGATATACCGCCATTCAACAAAAAAATCCAGACTTGCTTCACGATGTGAATTGGCTCAAGCGCAATGCTCAATTTACCGGCGAATTGTTTTTAGGTCACCTTCGTTATGGCACTTTTGGGGGCAATAGCGAAGAGTTTTTACATCCTTTTATTCGTTACAACAATTGGAAAACCAGGACGTTAGTTGTGGCTGGTAATTTCAACCTTACCAATGTTGACGAATTGTTTCAGAATCTTATTGAAATAGGCCAACATCCCACCGAAACCAGTGATACCATTACTGTTTTAGAGAAAATTGGACATTATCAAGATGAAGAAGTAGCGCGCATTTATCAAGCCAACAAAGCAGATACTTCCAAGCAGAATATGACTCATAAGATCATTGAGCAAATGGATGTGCCACAGATTTTAAGACGTTCTTCAAAGTCGTGGGACGGAGGTTATGCTATGGCTGGCATCATGGGCCATGGGGACGCTTTTGTACTTCGCGATCCCGCCGGAATTCGTCCTGCTTTTTTCTATGCCGATGACGAAATAGTGGTGGCTGCTTCAGAACGACCTGTAATTCAAACCGCCTTTAAACTCAGTGCTGACCAGGTGCAGGAGATTAAACCAGGCCATGCACTTATCGTTCGTACTAATGGCGAATATGGTCAATATCAAGTGCTTAATCCCGCTGAACGCAAAAGTTGTAGCTTTGAACGCATCTATTTTTCAAGGGGTACAGATAAAGATATTTATAACGAACGCAAAGCCCTAGGCCGTGAGTTGGTGCCTCAAATTCTTAATTCCTTGGGCCACGATATGCAAAATGCAGTCTTTAGCTATATTCCAAACACAGCCTCAGTGGCCTTTAGAGGTTTAGCGGAAGGTTTGGAGTCTTATTGCAACCGTATCAAAAGCGATTTGATAATGCAAAAGGCTGGAAAACTTACCCAAGAGGAGTTGGCAGAAATTTTGAATCGTCGTCCTCGTATCGAAAAGGTGGCAGTGAAAGACGTTAAAATGCGAACATTTATAACCCAAGATACCCAACGCGACGATTTAGTAGCCCACGTTTACGACATTACTTATGGCTCTGTGCGCAGCCAAAAAGATACTTTGGTAATTTTAGATGATAGCATTGTTAGAGGTACTACTTTGAAACAGAGTATTTTGAAAATCCTTGATCGCCTTGGTCCTAAAAAAATTATGGTGGTGAGTTCGGCTCCTCAAATTCGCTATCCCGATTGTTATGGAATTGATATGGCCAAGTTGAGCGATTTTGTGGCTTTCAATGCTGCCATACAGTTACTAAAAGATAAGCACATGGATCACGTGATCAATGAGGTTTATAAAAATGCAAAGCAAGAATTGCTAAAGCCTAAAGAAGAGCAAGTGAATGTGGTTAGAGCCATCTACGACGCCTTTACCGACGAGCAGATTTCGGCAAAAATCAGCCAAATGCTCACCCCCAACGATATTCAAGCGGAAGTAGAAATTATCTACCAAACGGTAGAAAATATGCATCGCGCCATTCCTAACGATCTAGGCGACTGGTATTTCACGGGTAACTATCCCACTCCTGGTGGAAATCGGGTTGTAAATCAATCTTTTGTTAACTTTATTGAAGGGAAAAACCAGAGAGC
>DZDC01000112.1:2401-7298 GCA_022736595.1 Draconibacterium orientale
ATGTGTGCATAATATTTTCCAAATGCTTCGTGAGGATTGCAACCTTCGCGCTGAGGTTCGAGCGCATAGGCTTGGTCGGGAACTTTGGTTAATCCTCTTTCCAAATTAATACGCTGGTACTCATGCAAATCGTCTAAATTGCCCAAAGCATAAAGTTTAAAATCGGCTTTGCGACAGAGATAATAGTCGAGGTGGGCAGCGTTATACCATTTTTTGGCCACAATAAATTGGGTATTTCCAGGATAGGAGTGCGCATTTTTTAAAAATTCATTTCCCATTTGATCCCAGCCATAAAGGTCTAACGTTACATCAGTTGCGGGATTGCGATTTTCAGTAGCATCAATAAACCATCCTTTTTGAATGATTCCAAATGCAAGGGAATAAAGTACTATCGAAAAACCCACAGTAGTTATTAACCATCGATATTGAACTTTTGCAGTTTTACTGTTAAGTGATAGAGCCACAAGCAAGAAAAGAGGATAATACCCGGGTGCCGACCAATGGGGCAAGGTGGCTCTGAAGAGACTGAAAAATAAGAATAGGCCCAATAAGGGTAATGAGAAGGATAAGATAAAGTTGAGCTGTGTAGAAGGGATTATTTTTTTGCGAAGCAGTCCTATCATCGAAATTAAGGCTAAACTTACAAAAATAGGGTTGTTATAAACCCATTGACCCAGCAATTCCCGAGCAAAAAATAAGGGTTCCAATGAGCCAAAAAAGCTTAATCGGGATTCGTGATACCCCAAACTTGCCATTTGATGTTGTAAATTCCATAGAATTACCGGACTGAACGACAGCACCGTAATCAAAATTGAAAAGTAAAGAAATGGATTAAGGATTAGCTTTTTAAAGTAATCTTTCTGAGTGAAAATTAGGCTAAGATGAAACAAAGCAAACGAAGCCCAAAGCGATAAAATATGATATTTTGTAATGGCGCCCAACCCCACCCAAAGGCCAAAGAGTAAAAGATGAAGGTTTTGGGTTTTTCTATTTTCGGAATGTGTATGGAGGTAAAAGCTACGGAGCGCGGCCATCCAAAAGGCACTTAACACCCCATCAGGAATAATGGTTATTCCACTTATGACAAAGAAATATGGACTAGATTGAGCCAGTAAGGCAGCCCAAAAGCCCACTTTTTCTGAATGCATTTTGCGTCCCAAATCGTAGAGCAAAATCGTTGCAATGGTAGCGCCAACAATACTGGGCAGTCTTACAACCCACTCAGCATCCCAATATCCAAAAAGGGTGAAAATACGAATGAAAAGAAAGGTTAAAGGAGGGTGATCGAAGTGACTCAAGGCTGGAAACTGAAACAAAACCCAATAGTAAGCTTCATCATTTCCAAACTCGGTAAAGGCAGCAAAAAATAATCGCAGCAAGAAGCTCACAGCAAGCATTCCTACAAAAAGTTTTGAATATTGTTGCAGTTTAAACATCTTAAAAACAGTTTAATCTTCAATAAGCAAAGATAGACAAAGCTTTTATTGGGGAGGGAAAAAGATGCTCGGGTTGATGAGTTTACTCTATTTCTTTACTCTTAATGACAAAATAATATGCAACATTAATAACAAATCTTAATTTTGCCAATTTATTGAAAAGAATGCGTCTGATTTATATATTCCTTCTTGGAATTTTCGTTTTTCCCTCGGCTCTAAAGGCTCAAAGTCCTAATCATCTTGTGGCAGGATTTAAAGGCATTTATGGTAAACCCATTATCTATTCCGATAGTTTAAGTACCGGACTTACCACTCCTTTTCAAGCTTTTCAAGCCCGATTGGGAGTTCAAACCCATGGAAAGAGTGTTTTTGATGGTTTTTATGGTTTTCCGGAATATGGACTTGGAATTTTTCATGCCAATCTTCATCAACCCGATACCTTAGGAAATCCTTGGGCGGCTTATGGTTATTTCAAAGCCCCAATTTTTCGCACTAAAAACTTCAATTTTTATTACGATTTCTCAATTGGAATGGCCTGGAATTTTAAAAAATTCGATCCCATAACCAACAATCAGAACGATTTAATTGGTTCAGCACTAACGGCTTATTTCGGTTTGGCTTTTGGAGTTCGTTATCAAATTAACCCTCGTTGGGCAATGGATGCAGGTCTTGATCTTATACACTTTTCCAATGGCAAAATGCAAACCCCCAACAAAGGAATGAACCTGCGCTCAGGGCATTTGGCTGTGGATTATGGTTTTAATTTTCCATCGGCCAAACCCTTTGATCCGGCGCCTTTTCACAAAACCAAAGCAGCCCCTTTTGATAAATATTTTGTACTTGATTTGGGTTACGCTTTTGGAGGAAAATCTACTAGCGAGAATTATGGGGTGGGACCTATTTATTTGGCATGGGCTGCCATGTTGGATGTGCAACGCCGATATCAGAAGTTTGGTCAATATGGGTTGGGACTCGACTATTTGTTCGACAGCAGTATCAAACAAGATTATGCCTCAGAACCCTCCATTTCAAAACTGATGTTTCTCGGTATTCATGCCTCACATGAGCTTAGTTACGAGCGTGTTAACTTTGTTACCCATCTTGGAACCTACCTTTGGAAAGGCACCGAAGCGAAAGGAAATTTTTACTTTAGGGTAGGGATGAAGGTTCTAATATATCAAAATTGGTATATGAGTCTGAGCCTCAAAACTAATAATGGATTCATAGCCGATTACATCGAATGGGGACTGGGTAAGAAATTTGAGTTTAAGGAGTAAGGGAGTTGTAATGAGATAATTTTTAAATGCGATAATACGACAATGCGATAATTATTGCTATAGTGTGGCAATTGAGTATATTATAGTGCATGGTGGCTGAGCGCTACGGCAAAAGTGCTACGCTGCAATCGCTCCTACATCACCCGTGAGGGGGTTTCGCTCCTTAGGCTACCTCCATCATCGGCTCTCGCTTTTCTGCTAATTTCATATTATTCGATTTTTGAAAAGGCAAAATTCAAGATTTGTAGGCTTGATCACAAGATGCGGTTTACCTTAGGGATACGTTTTAGAAAAAAGATGTTTGCATTGTTATCAGCGTAATAATTAGATATTCAATAATATAAGCTTGTATTTCTAAAACTTGTCATGGACTAAATTTATTTTTTAAAAGTTATTCAGAATAATGTTCTTTTTGAGCTAACTTTGGAGTGTAATAACAATGCACCAATTATTCCTGAAAAATTGAATGTCAGATTAAATGCGCACAGATTTACAAACTCCCTTTGGAATAACAGTTTAATGCAATTCTGTTTCGATAATTAGCAGGAGCTATCCGTTTCTCCTAATTATCAATTGTAATAATTTGAATGTAATAAAATAAGTTGGCACATGAAAAACTTAATACTTTTTTTAACCATTGCTTTTTCAATATCCTCTGCTAATGGACAGTATTGGAAACCTTTTAACGTGAATGAAAAATACAATTATTCTTTAGGGAGTCATCAATTTTATGCGACAATTTGGGTCGATTCCACAACAATTGTAAATACAGACACTATTTTCTTTCTAAATAAAATTATAAAGAGAGTAGCGGATGGTGAGTTTGGTTTTGAAGGTTTTTATTTGAACAATCAATCACAGTGTTTCCTATCAAGTATTTATTGTTCTTCAAATGGAAACTTAACTTTAAAAGAAGACAATAATCGTAAATACTTAATAAAGGCTCAAGCTATTTTAAACGAAAGTTGGATTTTTGATTCCATCAATAGCAATGCTGCTACAGTTATTGGAATATCAAACCAATTGATATTGGGCAATATGGATTCACTTAAAATTATTAGGCTTACAAGTAATGATACAATAATTATTTCTAAAAATCATGGAATTATACGATTTCCCATTTTTGATTCTTTAAGTCAGGGTGTAAATTTAATAGGCATCGAAGGTAGAAATGTGGGTGAACTTGTGCCGAAATTTCCTGATTTTTTTGATTTTAATATTGGTGATGTTTTTTATTACAAAGGGGAATCTAAAAGTCGGTGGTGCAATGTTGTTGTTCTCAAGAGATTGATTATATCAAATAAAAAGATAATAGGGGATTCAATAATTTATACAACCCAGTATAAAGATAGGAGTATAGTTTATGGAAACTATGACAGTCAAATTGATACAATTTACACAAACGTAAATGACAGGATAATGGTTTATGTTAATAGTTCTGATCTTTTTTTGAATAAGTACAACAACCAGGTTTTAAACGATTTAAGTCGGCCAGGACGGCAATTTAAACCTATTACTATTAATACAGATACCCATTTTGGAACTATTTCAAAAGAATATGCCTATAATCCCTATTGTCTTGATTGGGATTCTGATACGATCATGTCTTGTATTAATCCCACAATTTGCTCAAATATTTTTGAAACATTTAGATTTGGTGAACATTACGGATTATTGAGTTGGGAATATTATGAGTATACAGGAAATCCTTATTTTCTTTGGAATAGCGAAAATTTATTGGGATGTGTTAAAGAAGGAATATCGTACGGGACCATTATTGAGGATAACTTGCTTACTCCCTTTTCTGAAATAAATGAGTCAAATTGCAAGCTATATCCTAATCCAACTGGTGGATTGTTTTCTGTCGAAACCGAAGTTTTATCAAATCAAGCATACATAACTATTTTCAGCATTACAGGTCATATAATTGATAGACAACAACTAAAGAGCTATATTACTTTAATTGATTTAACTAGTTTTCCTTCAGGAATTTATTTGATAAAACTGGATAATGACAATACTTCTGAAATGAAAAAAATCATAAAGTACTAGGTATCTACTATGACGGTCTTAGGAATCATGGCAAAAATAGCATAATTCTCTATCTAAGTGCCGACAAAAAAATAAGTAAATTTTGAATTTAGCTATATTGTTAATATTTAGAGTATTAGCAATATTTTCTTG
>DZDC01000113.1 GCA_022736595.1 Draconibacterium orientale
AACAATACAACCTCAACCTTAGACGGTCTAAATTGAAAATTGTCATGTACTAAAGGTTTTTTAATTCAGTATTCGCTTTTAGCACCACAATATTGGTTTTCAGAAATGAGGACTTGGTTCTGTAATGCAATGAATTATGTGAAAAAAATCGAAATATTTTAAGTTTTCTAAAAATAATAGAACCTAGTTAAAATAATTTCACAAGTCAGTGAATTTAAGTTATCTTTGTAATCCATAAAATTATAGATAGTTTTAAGTAAAATTTAGTATTCGTTGAAGCTTAAAATTGAATTTTATTTTGCTTAAGATAATAGATACTTAAACCACATAAATTACTAAATATTAATTAATAAACTTGTAGATGATGAAAAAATTACTTTCTATTTTTTTAATACTTCTTGCCAGTCAATTCGTATTTGCGCAAGCCATTATTACCCATGGAGCCCCAATGTTTAATGGTGCTACTTCCTCCTCGCGTTCACCCAATGGTACTGCTGCGCATACCTATTTTAGAGGTGCTTCAATTATTCCAAGCACAGAACTATTAAATGGTATTGCAAGTGGAACCAGCATTAAAAAGTTTGGATTTACGTACAATGTCGGGGCTTCTGTTGCCGTTACCGGCACCTTAAAAGTGTATATGATGAACACCACTGACGCCACTTTCTTACACACTACGATATGGGATTCGGTGGTAGCACATTCTGTATTAGTCTATAATGGCAGTTTTACGATTCCCGCCTCCACAGGAGTTGCGTCGCAAGATGTAGTACTTAATACCCCATTTTCATACACTGGCAATGGGATGTACGTTGCCTACGATTGGTATAGCGCTGGTCCCTACGCTTCTGCTGGAGCCATATCACAAAGCAATAACTCCCTTGTTTCCGGTGTAAAGATGGCTGCCAGTGCGACATCGGCACCCCCCACATTGACTTCAGGAAGCAATTGGCGACCAGTAATGCGATTTGGTTATGATAATCCGTATTCAACGGATGCCAAGGTAGTTCAAGTTTATACCTATGGTAAAATGCCCGTTCCAACGGGTAATCCTCATCATGTGAAAGCCAGCATTAAAAACCAAGGAGCCGACACGCTTTTTAGTTTAAAATCTTACCTTAACATTAGTGGAGTCAACAATTTTGTAGATTCTCTTTCTATCGATACCCTTCTACCTGGGGCTGATAAGTTGGTTAGTTTTGGCAACTTTATGGCTACCAGTTTGGGTTCAAATACCGTTACCGTAAGTGTGCCTAGTGATCAGAATACTTCCAATAATTCAATGACAAAAAATCTGATTACCAACAACAATAGTTTTAGCTTTTCGCAAGGCACCACGGCAGATGGCAATGCTGGGTTTAATTCCGCAACCGGAGATTTTGTGGCTAAGTTTACCACTTCAACTCAACAATCCTTAAATCAAGTTGATGTTAATTTTGCTACGGGAGGCAATCAGTTTAAAATAGGTATTTGGAGCGTTGACTCCGTTGGTAAACCCGATACTTTAACCTACCAAACCGCTGCATTAACCTCAACCGCTGGGGTTTATACCGTAATGATAAATCCTCCATTGACTTTACCCGCAGGCTCATTCTTTGTTGGAGTTAGACAAATAGGTACTACCAATATTGGTTTTCAATACCAAAACGAATCCCCCATACGCACAAATACATTCTTTTATGTAGGGCCATCTGGGGGAACTACTTGGGTTGACTTTGCCCCCAACACCCCATTCCGCTTTATGATTGAACCTAAGTTTGCACTTTTAAATGATGTGGGAATCAATGCATTATCTCCAGCTTCCACTGGTACATTTTTTACTGGTCAAAGTATTAATATTAAGGCTGTTGTAGCTAATTATGGATTTTCAAGTCAATCGAATATTCCAGTAAGTTATAAGGTTAATGGAGGTTCTACTGTGGGACCCATTACTCTTGCCGGACCTCTTATTACCAATGATACAGCCAGCGTTGTGTTTTCGGGAGCGAATGCTTTTGTGCCCACTATTGCTGGTACATATACCATTAAAGTTTTTAGCTCACTTGTTGGCGATTTGGCAGCCTCAAACGATACCATGTCAATCACCTATACCGTATTGCCCTCAGCCATCAGTACTTTTCCATATCATCAAAACTTTGATAGTATAGCTGGTTGGACTACCACTGGCCCCGCAGGTTTTTGGGTATCGGATTCGGCACATGCAGCAGTCGGCAATCAAAGTAGTCCAAACCCTGCCATTTTCGCCGCCTTTTATAATAATAATGCCGGCACCAATGCTATATTGAAGTCTCCCGTTTTGAATCTTACTGGTTTAACCCACCCTATGCTTCGATTCCATGTCGCTTATCGTTCCTATATTACTGAAAATGATTCGTTGCAAGTTTTAGTTTCAAATGATTATGGTAGTACCTATTTGCCTGGAGTTCCACAGCTTTATTTAAAATCAAATAACTCCTCACCTTCACTTGCCACCTTGACTGCCAGTACCACAGAATTTGTTCCTGATGACTCTACGGATTGGCGACTCGAAACAGTGGATTTAACCCAATTTGCAAGTAGTCAAAGTATTATGATAGCTTTTAAAGGATACAGTCAGTATGGAAATAATTGCTGGATCGATAATGTAGTAGTAAAAAATGCTACTGCTCCCATTTTAACCACCACTACCAGTTCTAATATTAGCGTGAATGGCTTTACTTCTGGTGGAAATGTAATAGATAATGGAGGTAGAAATGTTACTGCAAAAGGACTTTGTTGGAGTACTTCGGCCAATCCAACCATTACCAACGACACTTCAATTAATGGTTTGGGAAATGGGGCTTTTACAGCAAATATTAGTGGACTATTGTATGGAACTACTTACTATGTTCGTGCCTATGCTACCAATAATTTGGGGACTTCTTATGGCAATGAAATAAGCGTTACCACTTTGAATGCATCCATTGCTGTACTTACCACCAATTCAATGAGCAATATTGATTATACTTCAGCCATTTCTGGAGGTGATGTGACCAGCAATGGAGGTGATCCAGTTACTTTAAGAGGTTTATGTTGGTCCACTTCTGCCAATCCAACCATTACCAATGATACTACCATCAACGGTTCAGGATTGGGTGTTTTTGTGGGTAATCTTTCAGGTTTGACGGCAGGAACTACTTATTATGTGAGGGCTTATGCAATTAATACTGTAGGTGCTGCCTATGGTAATGAATTGGTATTTAATACCCTATCTGCTGCTGTACCTATGGTTTCTACCAATGCTATTTCAGGTATTAGCATTCAGTCGGCCATGTCAGGTGGAGAGGTAACTTTAGAAAATGGGGCCAGTGTTACCGATCGAGGCGTGTGCTGGAGCACCTCAGCCAACCCTACAATTAGCGACAGTCATACAAGCGATGGTTCAGGAATGGGCACTTTTGTTAGTAATATTTCGGGTTTAACCCACTCAACATTATACTATCTAAGGGCTTATGCTACCAACGCTACGGGTACTGCTTATGGTTCCGAATTGAGTTTTACCACCTTAGTTGATGGTATAGATGGTGCTGATAAAACTGCGGCAATTCAAGTTTTTATAGTAAACGATGTGATTTATTTGAACTATAAAAATCAGTTCCCAGAAGGCCAAATTCAACTTTCTGATCTAAATGGAAAGGTGATAGACCAATTAGTTTCTGAAGGAAATAGTAATCAATATCGTTTCCAAACCCATCAGCTTGCTAAGGGTGTCTATTTTATTCGATTCAATCTTAAGGGAATGAATACGATACAAAAGCTTATCATTCAATAGCATCATATTGGATTTGAAACAAAATGCAGCTACTTTTAATCAGTAGCTGCATTTTTTATTGGGTCAAATTTGAATCCTCCAGCTTTATTATACCAATTGTATTTACAATGGTTAATGCCGATTATACTTGAAAATAGTCCAATAAGACAAAGTCGAAATTGGACTATATTGAAAGTCAGATCGGTATTATTCCTTTTTCAGGGGATTGGCTTTGAGAGGCATTTTGGCCATTTTATGCACCTCGAGGCTGGTGTATCCAAACTCTTCCACCACCTTCCCGAGGACTAAATAGATGCCATCGCCATGGAAGGGAAAGGCTTTCACCGATTCGGGAAAATGTACCGTGTCGAACATTTGCCCTTTCGCATCCACAAAGGTGGCGAAGTGCATATAGTCTTTCTTGATGGTTTTCACGTACTTAATAGTTACCAAATGACCCAACATTCGAAGGGTTTTGCCAAGGTATTGTGGTAAATCGCGTGCAAAAATTTCGCCTCGAAAGGGGGTTTGCAACAAATCGAAATAGGAACAGCTTAGCGGGAAGCCGATGAGTTCAATTTCGTCGTAGGCATTCACCACAGGGTCGTCGTGGAGTTGAGGAAGGCTGAAGGTGCGAGAGCGAAGGGGAAACAGCATTTTTTGCTCGTCGCGGGGCAGATGTCGGTTGATGAGGCTGTGGGCTTCCCACATCAGCTCAGCTTTGTTTTTTCCAAATTGATTCAATGCTCCAGTGCGAATAACCAACAGCAATTGCTCAATGCCCATGGGCACACGACTGATGAGATCGTCGAGGCCTGTGAAAAAGCCATTTTGTTTACGTTCTCTAACGATGGCTTTAGCGATCTGACGCTCCAGATTCTGCACATGCACCCAGCCCACATAGATTTGCTTACCACGGATATGGGTAAGGTATTCGCTTTGGTTAATCTCCGGAAGCATCAGCTGAGCTCCCAGCCGTCGAGCTTCGTTGAAGTAAACCCATGAGGTGTAAAAGCCTCCAAAATTATTAATCACACCCGTGATAAACTCCAAGGGAAAGTAAGCTTTGAGGTACAAACTCTGGTAGCTTTCCACAGCATAACTGGCGGAGTGGGCTTTGCTGAAGGAATAGCCTGCAAAGGATTCGATTTGTCGCCATACCTCCCGAGTGAGTTCGTCGGGATAACCCTTTTCTTTACAATTGCTAAAGAACTTATTTACAATGCGGTTAAGCTCTTCTTTCGAGCGAGTTTTGCCACTCATGGCTCGGCGCAGCACATCCCCATCGGCAAGATCGAGGCCGGCAAAATGGTGACAAACCTTAAGCACATCTTCCTGATACACCATTACTCCAAAGGTTTCTTTGAGCTGTTGTTCCATCACAGGGTGCAGGTATTTAAAACCATCGGGTTGGTTGTAGCGTAGGATGTATTCGCGCATCATTCCAGAGCGTGCCACCCCAGGTCGTATGATGCTGCTGGCAGCCACCAAGGTGAGGTAGTGGTTGCAGCGTAGCTTGCGAATCAATCCGCGCATGGCTGGACTTTCGATGTAGAAGCAGCCCAATGTTTCGCCACTTTGCAACAGATGGCGCACCTTTTCATCCTTTTTAAATCGCTCCACCTGCTGGTAGTCGATGGGCAATCCCTGATTTTCTTTCACCAATCGCACGGTGTCTTTGATGTGGCCGATGCCTCGTTGACTGAGGATATCCAGTTTTTCGAAGCCAAAATCTTCAGCCACATACATATCCCATTGGGTAGTAGGAAGTCCTTTGGGAGGAAGGTCAAGGGAGGTGTAATGGGTGATGGGATCTTCGCTTACTAGGATTCCTCCGGCATGGATGCTACGCATATTGGGAAAATTGGTGAGTAGCGGTGCCACACGATGGATCTGCATGGCCAGGGCGTGTTGGTTGCGGGGCTCATGAGGATATTTGATAAGGTCGTCGATTTCTTCTTTGGGCAGGCCGTACACTTTGCCCAATTCGCGATAGATTGATTTGCCCACAAAGGTGCTCATGGCACCAAGAAGGGCCACGTGTTCGCGGCCAAAACGGTCAAAAATGTAATGTTGCACATCGTCGCGCTCAAGCCAGCTATAGTCGATGTCGAAATCGGGAGGAGAGCTGCGCTTGGGATTGATAAATCGTTCAAAGTACAAATCCAATTCAATGGGGTCCACATTGGTGATTTGCAAGCAATAGGCCACCACACTATTGGCGCCGCTGCCCCGTCCCACATGGTAGTAGCCCTTGGATATGCTGTATTGGATGATGTCCCAGGTGATGAGAAAGTAGGCTGAGAAATTCATTTGGTCGATGATGGCCAATTCCTTATCCACACGAGCTTTGGCTTCGGCATCATATCGGTGGTAACGCCGCAGCATACCTTGGTAAGCTAGGCTTCGCAATTGGTGGCGGTCGCTCTCTTTGCTGTCGCCATAGCATTGCTTGTTTTTAACGGCTTTAAAATCGAAGTGTAAATGATGCGCTTGCCAGAGCATCTCCACATTTTGGATAAGGAAAGGAGCGGAGGCAAAAAGTTGTTGCCATTGCTGGGGGTTGGGCATGCGTTCTGAAGCATGGGCCAAGTCGGAGGTTTTGAGTTGGCTTAAAAGGATGTTGCAGTCGATGGCTCTAAGGTGTTGGTGTACGGTATAGGCCGATGGGTCTTGGTGGGTTACGGGATGCCAGGCCAGCAGTTGGGGATGGACACCGGGCGGAATTTTGAATAGGAAGCTCAGTTCGTAATAGCGGAGCCCCACATATTCGTCGGCGCGGAGTTGATCCCATGCTGGGCGTGAGGCTAAGCTGTACATCCACACCACCGACTCCAACTGAGGAGCGCGGGGAGGCAGGGCTTTTTTCTCCAGATTATGTTCTGTGAGAAAGCGGTTGAGAGCAGCAAAACCTGTGTTGTTGGCTGCTAAGCCCACATACAAAAAGCGATGCTGGTGGTCACGAAATTCGATGCCTGCCGAAGCTTCAATTTGGTGTTTATTGCAGGCCCGCACAAAATCGATCACCGCACTGCTGTTGTTGATATCGCTGATTCCCAACCGCGTGTAGCCAGCCCGAGCTGCGGACTCCACCAATGCTTCAATGGGGAAGGTGCCGTAGCGCAAGCTAAACCAGGTATGACAGTTGAAAAGCATGTTTGAGGTCTCTATTGATTAATATCTAATCGTATTTGATGCGCTAAATATAGACAAGACTTTATAAAAATCTATATTATTGTGGAATTGTTGAGAAATTATATTTTAATATCACTATTGACCTACCAAATACAAAAAACTTTTATTTCAAAAGATTCCTCACCACGTTTGCATTGTCAATCACTATGTTACACAGAGGAGCAGGTTTTGGTTGGCGGCGGTGCCGCCAACCAAAACCTGCTCCTACTAAACTTGAATAAAGCCTTGTCGTTCCGAGCACATCGAGGAATCTAAAGCTTTTTATCGGACAATACTGTTTTAATATAACGATTGGATATTAAACAAATAGTGAATCTACTTTTCAAAA
>DZDC01000114.1 GCA_022736595.1 Draconibacterium orientale
ATTTTAGCTTCAAAACCATAAGTCATTCGTTCGTCTGTAGTATTATTCAAAGAAGGATATCCATATCTAAAACTACCACCAATTTGTACAAAATCAAAAGGTTTGTAAATAATCCGACCAACGATATCTTTTTTTACATTGTTATCGGTAGCGCCCAAACCACGACCATTCATAATCCCTAATTGATATTTAATCTTAGTTGAATCATCACCCCCCAAAAACATCATCCCCATATCGCGGAAAGGTGCCACCGTTTGCAAAGAAACCGTGGAGCGGAAAATAGTATTCAGGTCATTACAAGCTGTGTTCACTTCCAAACCAAAAGGAGTTTTGAAAGAACCTATTGAAACTTTTGCCCATTTAAAACGGTCGTAAGTTATGAAAGCATCTAATAGATAGGGATTTGCAGCAACGTAAGGGCTTAATTCCAACACTACATAATATTGGAAGTCATAAGGAATAGCACCTTTTACTCCAATTCGAGCACGCTCGAAGGAAAAGCTATTTTGAGAAGGGTCAGTAAGGTAGTATTCATATTGAGATTGAAGAAAACCAAAAACCTTAACACCATCATCAGTGCTTGCACCCCCGCCACAGCCCTGGGCAAACGCTTTCGCGCCTGCCAGAGACATTACGGAGATTACCATCATTATAAAAATTATTTTTTTCATGATAAATAGTCTTTTAAATTATTATTCTATTGTTCAATAGGTAAACTTAAAGAATTAGTTGAGGTCCATTTATTAGCAGTCCATGCAGAAGATGAATTGAATAACTTATTCATACCAAACAACATACTAGCAGCATCGTAACCAATTACTCGTAAATATGCAGTTATAGCAGCTGAAGTTTGGCCAGTATAGCAATAAGTAACTATTCGTTTAGAAGGATCTAAAAATTTCACTTGGTTACCGCTTATTAATAGAGGATTAATTCTATAAGCACCATTGATGTGACCGAAGGCAAGATAGTCAGCCTCCCCGAAATAGTTATTAATAAAGTAGTTACTTGGATTATTCAATACATCAGTGGCAGTAACACTGATAAAACCTCCAGCCAAAACAGAAGCAACACGTTCTTTTAAGATTTCAGCGCCATTGGTACTAGCTGAAGTAAAATCTGGGGTTTCAAAAGTTAGTGGAGTAGGCGCAGCAGTAGAGGTCCAATTTGCGTGCCCATCGGCAATACTACCTACGTTAGGAGTCCAAGCATCGAGAGCGGTATTCCATCCACTCATACCCCATTTCAATGCTTTAGCTGATGGAAAACCTGATAAGCGAAGCAAAGTAGTTGCATAGGTAGCGGTTTGACCTGTTTTGCAAACAACAAGGATATCCTTATCAGCAAGCGCGGCTTCGGTGAGGATATTTGCGAGGTCAACACGGTGAGAACCAGCTATATGACCTGCAGCATAATCAGCGGCAGAACGCAAGTCAATCACATATTTAGCACTCACATTACCATCAGCAGGAGCTGCCATAACAAAGCCGTCAAGAATCTTATTCAAATCTAAATCCTGAGCTACTAAATACTCAGTAAGTGTAGCTTGGGCGTCAAATACTTCTTCGTTTTCCTTTTTGCAACTTGTTAAAAACAAGGTAGGGATAAGGAAAAGTGCGATAAAAAAGAAAGTTAATTTTTTCATAGTTTTTAATTGGTAGTTTTAATAATAGGTTAATTTTAAGGTATATTGTTTGATTAGTGCAAAAGTATCAGCCTCCGCATCCGCCACCCGATGATTTTTTAGGTGCGTTTTTATCTAAATTAGGATCAAAGCTAAGCATTCCTCCTTTTAGGTTCTTTACGTTGAGAAAACCAAGTTGCTTCAGCGCATGTGCTGATAAAGCACCGCGAGAACCTGATTTGCAGTAAACGATAATTTCCATAGAATCACCTGGAGTATATAAAAACTCTTGCTCCCAATATTGGTCATTCCTAATTTTAAGTTCCAATACGCCGCGAGGCATATTAATCGCTCCTGGAATGGCAGAATTATCATATTCAGTAGCTTGGCGTACATCTATAAGTAGAAATTCTTCTCCCTTTTCGACCTTTGACTTGAGTTCATCGACTGATATTTCGTCAACAGATGATTTCAAATCAGCAGCCATTTCAGTGCCGTCTTCATAGATTCCCGTACAAGCACTCGCCATCATTAAGAGGCTAATTGCGATAAGATATTGTTTTAACTTGTTCATATTGATTGATTTAAAATGCGCTGAATCTTCCAGTTTTTTCATTCCATTTCACAAACACATACCATATTAAGATGATAGCAAGGACTAGAACAAATGCGCCATCATAACCGATATAGTCAGGAAGAAAGTTTTTGTATTTCATACCTTGAGGAAGTAGTTTATCGATAGCTGGAACGATAAATAAATTAGATAGTGGAGAAACAATCACAAAAGCAATTGCAGCGAGCCACAATTTAATTTGACCTTCGCCAACTCTCCATAGCGTGCCAACTGCACAGCCTCCAGCAATGGTCATTCCGATACCGAAAATCAAACCACCGATAGCAGCTTTACCCCAAAAGTGTGGAAAAACCCACGTCATTTCGCGTGCCCTAATTGCGGTTTCACCTGCGCCAATACCGAAAAGTTTAATAGCGGTAAAGCCAACTAAACCAACCAATAGACCAGCCATAACTCCAACTGCACCATGCGATTCGCCACTCATAAAAGGATCTCTGAAAGCTTTAACGATGCAAAATCTTGACCGTTGAGAAATCATTCCCATCAATCCACCGATGATGATAAACCAGCTCATGGTAATATTAGAACCATTATAAATATAGGCAAGACCGATAATGAAAGCCACCATGATCCAACCCAAAACAATTTGCCATGTGCCTTTATTAGGTTTAACAGCCAAGAAATTATAGCTTTTTCCAGTGCTCCAAGACGGAAAACGATCCATTTCCCAGATTAAATAGCGCAAGGCAATGATTACTCCTATAAATAAACCAATTGTAAAAATGATAGCTCCACCTGATAGGGCAGGCACTCCACTGAAAAATGAGCCGATGGTACAGCCAATTCCAACTGTTGCGCCTACCGCCATAATAGCACCACCGATTATACCTTTGATGAGTTCTCCGACTGGAGGCACACGAAGTGCAAACTCCTTAGAAAACAATGCACCAACGAAGGAACCTAAAACAATAAGAATGCAAAGCATTCCATAAAGATTTGTATTCACAGGGCTAATGTGTTCGGGATGAAGTAATCCCACGGCAGAAAGTAGATTTTCGCCCCAATTATTGATACCTCCACTAGCTCCCCATGGGCTTTTGATGGCAAATAAAATTACGTTGAGGGTTCCCAACACAATTCCACCTACCCAAACTGGCCAATGCTTACCAAAAAAGGTATTGAACAATTGAGTTAAAACATTCGGTTCTTTAGATGTTCCAGACATAAGCTAACCTCCTATTTCTTTTGAATGAGAAAACGAGTAACCCCACCAGTAAGTTCAGTTTCTTCCAATATTACGCTTCCAGATTTTTGACACCAATTGGGTAAATCAGATTTTGTTCCTGGGTCAGTTCCGAGCATCTCAAGCACTTCATCGGTGTTCAATCCTTTCATTGCTTTTGCTAATTTCATCATTGGCATGGGGCATGATAACCCTTTGCAGTCTAACGTTTGAGTAATTTTCATAGCTTTAATTTTATAATGTAAAACTTTAATGTTATTTGATTCACAAAAGAACTAAATTATTTGTTCGTTGGTTATTTTTTTTGCGTGAACTGCAACAATACTCATTGTGATTAAAATCACAATGAGTATTGTGTTCATCATTTTTAGTTCAGATTTTAATTTATATTTGTGCCATGGAAAACTTATGTAAATTTTGCACTTATCAATCGAATGCAATTAAAAAACTTTCAGAAGAGGAAGTAGCCAAATTATCCTTTAATTGTGTATCCGTCAAATTTAAGAGGGGAGACTCTCTTATTAAACAAGGAACTTTTTCCACTAATGTGGCCTATTTAAAATCTGGATTAGTAAAAATTCATATTGAAGGGCCATATTATGAGCAAATTGTTAGAATTCTCAAAGCACCTGAATATCTGGGATTACCTACCACTTTTGGTGATAAAATAAATCAATATTCGGTTACTGCCCTTGAAGACGCTGAAGTGTGTTTTATTGATATTGATACTTTTAATTTTCTTCTTCGTACCAACACTGAGTTTTCGTATGAAATAATTCTTTCAATTTGTCAAAACGAACTTCAAGCATTTCGGCGATGTGCCAATAGAACTCAAAAGCAAATCAGAGGAAAAATTGCAGATTTTCTACTTGAACTCTCCCAAAAAATATATGATTCAAACCTTATCTGCATACCGCTTACTCAAGGAGAAATTGGTAACTTAATCGATGCTTCAAGGGAAAGTGTAAGTCGAGTTTTTTCTGAATTTGAAAAGGATGAGATAATTACTGTCAAAGGAAAGAAAATTGAGATTACCAACATGGAATCTTTGAAGGTGATTGCTTCAAAAGGGTAAAACTTAATATTAGCCACGAAAAAACCTAATTTTTAGAATTCCAACCTCAAGTTAAAAATCTTGAGAAAGACTTTAACTAAGATTCAACATTTGTTTCATTTTGTTGATTTGCGAACTGTTGCCCAGCACAAAAAGCTTGGAGTTGGGTATAATCTTGGTATCGGGAGAAGGGTTGATAACAAATTCATTATCAGGGGTTTTATAACCTACGATGTTCGCACCACTTTTGCTTCGCACCCCTAATTCATTAATCGTTTTGTTTTGCAGGTCTTGTGGTAAATCACTACAAATAATTTCAGCCAGATTGGTATCGGCATCTCCGCTAAACGAGATTTGTTCGAGGAAATGAACCACATCCACCGAGTTTACCATAGCTGCCATGTGCGAACCTCCAACATACTCAGGCATAATGACTTCGTTTGCGCCTGCAATTTTTAGCTTTTTAACAGCGCTGTCGCTTGCCGCTCGGGAAATGATTTGGATGGTTTTGTTAAGGCTTCTTGCCGAAATGGTAATAAAAAGGTTGTCGGCATCGGTAGGTAAGGTGATCAAAACAGAACTAGCCCTTTCTATTCCAGCCTCAACTAAAATTTCGTCATGAGTTGCATCGCCTTCACTAAATTGATAGTTTTTGTATAAATTATTGATAATCAATTCATGGCTTTTTTCAATAATGATAAACTCGCTACCTCTTTTTTTGAGTTCAGCGGCGGCTTGTCGGCCATTTCGCCCAAAGCCTATAATAATGGTGTGGTTTTTCATTTTTTTAATATGGTTTTGGTTTCGATATCGATTTATAAGTTGTGTAATTTCGCCCTCAACAAGGTGGCTTGTAATCACAGAAACGCTGTATGCAAAGCTAGCCCAGCTAATGATAATAAGGAATATGGTAAAAACTCGTCCCGATTCCGTTGTCACTAAATTATCGCTAAATCCCACTGTAGACATGGTAATTACGCTCATATATAATGCATCAATCCAACTGATTTGTTCAATAATTCGGAATCCAAATACTCCCACTATTGTTACTGAAAACATCACCATAAAGGCATATTTCAGCTTTCCAATATGGACAATATGTTTGATTCGGTTTTCCATTTATTTATGATTTTCGATCAATTCGGTTGAGAATTTTAATGCTTTATCGAAGGCGTCGAAAATGTGATTTGAACCTACAATTTCAGATACTCCATGCTTTTGAAATTCTTCAAGGAGGTTAGGTCTAACTCCTGATAAAACAAGGATTACGCCAATACTTTTGAGATTTTTAAGCGTGTCTTTCAGGTTGTGCATTCCAGTGAGGTCAATAAAACTAACATGGCGCATTCGTATAATCAGTAGTTTGCTTTCGTAACCATAGTTTTCTATCATTTCAGAGTATCTGCGCGCTGAGGCAAAAAATAAAGGACCGCTTATTTCGTAAATAGTGATTCCTTTTGGGAGTTTAGAATAATCATCAATTACATCTATGTCAACTTGTTGTGTAATTTGATTGGCACTAATGTCGCTCATACGTTTCATAAAAAGCAGTGCAGATAAAACTACGCCAACTTGAATGGCAACAATCAAATCCATAAAAACAGTTAAACCAAAAGTGGTTAGAAGTACAATTACCTCAAAATAGGAACTTCGTAAGATACTTACAAAAGATCTCCACTCACTCATGTTGTAGGCAACAACAATTAATACCCCCGCTAAACTAGCCATAGGAATGAGCTTAGCCCATTGACCTAGAAAGAGCATGATTAAAAGCAATACGACAGCATGTACCATACCGGCAATGGGTGTACGTCCTCCATTTTTTACATTGGTAGCAGTACGAGCGATGGCTCCTGTTGCTGGTATTCCACCAAAAAAGGGGGTGACAATATTGGCAATTCCTTGAGCTATTAACTCGGTATTGGAGCGGTGATGTCCCGATATCATTCCGTCACTTACCACCGCAGATAAAAGCGATTCGATACCTCCAAGGAGAGCAATGGCAATGGCAGGCGCAAAATAGTATTGCAACTGACTCCATTCAAAATGAGGAATTTCAAAACTAAAACTACCTTTGATTTCGCCAAAAAATGTTTCAATCGTAGTTACCGGAAGATCAAAGGTTTGTACAATTAAAGTGCTAAGAATTAATGCGAAAAAACTGCCAGGAACTTTTTTTATGAGCCTACCCGAAAAGATTACTAGGAAAATAGTGAATAAAGTAATACCTAAAGCAAAGAAATTGATGCTATGGATATTATGAAAATAGAGGGTCCATTTTTCTATAAATTCGGAAGGTACCTTTTCGATATTTAATCCCAACGCATCTTTAATTTGAGTGGAAAAAATAACGACAGCAATACCGCTGGTAAAGCCAACAATCAGGGGATGAGGAAAATATTTGAGCAAATTACCCATTTTTAAAAACCCCATTACAACCAACATAACGCCCGCCATCACGGTCGAAATGATCAGTCCATCGGTGCCATATTGTGCTACAATTCCGTAAACAATGACAATAAATGCACCTGTGGGGCCGCCAATTTGAACTCGGCTTCCACCGAGAAAAGAGATAATAAAACCAGCAATAATGGCTGTGATAAGCCCTTTTTCAGGTGAAACTCCTGATGCAACGGCAAAAGCAATGGCCAATGGAAGTGCCACTATTCCCACAATAATACCTGCCATGATATCCGTGGTAAGTTCCTTCTTGGTGATGCCCAGTTTTAAAATGCTGAAAAACTTAGGTTTAAAAATATTTTCCATAATTTTCTA
>DZDC01000248.1 GCA_022736595.1 Draconibacterium orientale
AATTTAGGTTAAAATTTTCCTGCCGCCTAAAATCTTTTCGCTAAAAAAGTTTTGCAACGGTCTCAATTTGGGTTTAATGATTAAATTCAACATAGACTTTTGATGGTAAAACAAGTTGTTTTTCCTTGTAAAAGGCTGTAATAAAGGTTTGTGATAGTGAGTTTTAGGGGGTGCTAAGGCTTATTTGCTGCACAATGCCATCGGTTTTGTAATTGATGGAGGCTCCCACTTCGGAGTAGGGAAAGATTTTGAAATAATAGACTGTGCTTGATGAAAGGCCACTAAAAGAGCAGCTTTCAACTCCATAGGCCACATTTTTGTCCGAATTGCCATCCGTCACAGCCTGTCCGTCCACAGGATTGTTGATGGAGCCAAAGCCAATACTGCTCATGCGGATAAGATAGCCGTCGGGCAAAGCTCCCCCAATGGCATCTTGCCAGCTAAGGGTAATACTGTTGGCCGAAAAACCAGAAGCCTGGTTGGTAGGTTCGGCGCTTGTTGGGGCATAAGCTGGCCAAATTTGATTGGCATACTCAGGATGGTCAATGAATGGATTTCGGTTGGATTGGATGCTATAAATGGCATTATTGCGGTCGATTTCCTTCTGTGAAACGGGGTCGTTGGCATGCCATTCCAAAAGCATGGTGATGTACCAAGCATCGTAGGCGGGATAGGAGTTTCCGGCCAGTACATCATTGGCATAGCTCGACCAACTTCCTATCTTACTGGCGTAACGGACAGCCATATAGAGTTCGTTGCGAGCAAAATCGCCCTTATAAGCATCAATGGGTTCAAACACAGTGCCTGTATAGCCTGAGTAAGTGCAGGGTCCTAGTTTGCTTCCATTTTGAGTGGTGGTGGTAGGGCTGTTGACCTCCCCAAAGGGATAGTTGCTTCGGTAGCCATTCACTTTTCCATCCGTGGGAACAATATGAAATAAATCGGTGTACATGGTGTCGGTGGCACTTTGCCCCCCTCCCCACCAAGCATTGGGGAAGCTATGCTCGCGGTTGTAACAATCTCCTTCGACGGAGTAGGTTCCACACTGGTCACTGCTAAAGGTAAACTCGTAGGGTAGAGTGCCGCCGGGGTTATCAGAATACATATCCCAAACTTTTCCGTTGCTTTTATCGTCGGTGCTTTGAAAATCGGTCCAAAGGTTGTCATACGTCCTTTTCGTATGTCCCTTAATGATATTGTGCAAAGCAAGTTGAAGCTGTTGCCCGCTTTTTCCTGACGCATTATTATAGTAACCCGCCGGCTGGGCTTTTAATTCCACAAACGCAAAACCCACCAAAACAGGGAATAACATTGTAATTATAAGGTTTTGTCTCGTGGTCATTGAGGTATGGCTATTAAACATTTTAAAAACCGGGCAAAAATAGAATTTTATCGTTTTGAGTTCCTTTTTTCGAAAATTTAAAAAATAGAATTAGCCATGTCCATCCTCCTCCTCCTCCTCCTTTTTTGACCCCAAAAAACTTGTCATGAGACCGTTGCAAAATTATCTAAAATATAAGATTTTAACTTTTTCGACTTCAAGATTTGTCGTTGTCGAAAAATTTCAATCCTCATTAACAATAGGTTAACTCC
>DZDC01000249.1 GCA_022736595.1 Draconibacterium orientale
CATGCACCGAAGCATCTGTAACTACATAAGTGTTAATGAATTTGCTTTTTGAATCTACCTTTGCATGATTTTTATAACCGTAATATTTCTCTCCATTTTTCTTTGTCCAGCGCGCATCAACGTCTTTGTGTCTTTTTTTATTAGGATGGTCATTCCACAAATCATGGCCTTCGCCTTTTTTAATCTTTTCGTTTTCTTCGCGTGTATTGCGTTGGCGTGGCGCTACGGTAAAACTGGCATCAATTAGTTTTCCTTCATTGAATATCAGGTTTTTATCTCCCAAAAACTGTATGAACTGACTGAACAATAATTCTACAACCCCACTCTTTGTTAGATTTTCTCTAAATGCCCAAACGGTTTTTTCATCAGGAACTTTATCGCCGGACTCCAATCCCAAAAACTTTTTAAAACTTATTCTGTCAATGATTTGATACTCAATTTGCTTATCGCCAAGACCATAGTAGCGTTGCAATATCATGATTTTAAACAACTTGTCCCGTAATTCGGGATCATCACTAAGTCATAAGGTTTTGCCCCTGCATTGCTCTTCTTTGCTGTATTTAGAAGTTTTGCCTCCAGTGTATCGCGAAAAAACTCAAAATCAATTACATTGCTTATCTTTTCTAAAGGGTTGCCTATTTCCGACAGACGTTCGATGGTAAATTGCTCATCAAATAACCCTTTTTTCCCTTGTGCTTTATAACATTGTAATGACATCTTTTTTGTGTTAAATTATTGGCAAATATACTCATATATATTTGAATGACAATAATTTAATTTATAGAACTCCCCAATAAATCAACTACCCCGCTGGTTTATTTTTCTTTGTCTGAGTCTGTATTTGGATTCCAAATCCAACAACCTGTTCTCAATCAGGTACAATCTATTTTTTTTCTTTGCGATACAACCTTGATCGATAAGCCCACCGCTCTTTATGGGAACGGACTTGGCTATTTCAAAACCGACTACTGTAAAACAAAAAAAAATCAATTGGGTACAGTACTCAGTTCGGGCGACACCCTGTGGGGAAAACTGCTAAATCCTGAAAATATTGAAATAAATAGCAAAAAGCTGACTTCCATTCTTCCAGTTGACACAGGCACAAACGCTCAAACAGAAACCAACTTTTTTATTAAGGGCTTATTTAAACAACATGAAACTATAGACGTAGAATTGCCTGAGGCATTTTTAGAATCATCTGAATTTGTTTGTGTTTCAGTTTCAATTGCCGGCACATCTGAATATGGTAATGTGGATCTTCCTGACTATTTAATTGACAATCCGCAATATTTGGTCGATTACCCTGAAGTTTTTGGGCGCAATTCTGAAGGTTTCAGTGTCCAGAAGGAACTATTGGCAGCGCTTATGCTGTAGGATGGAACGGCAACCGGATTACCTCCTGCTAATTTTCCCACAACCCTTGCTGCACCCGAAATAGCGGGGTTAACCCTATCCGGAAAACTCATCGAATCCGGTAGCCAAAAACCGTTAAAAGATGAGGTGGTTTATTGCGCACTACTTAGTGGGCCCTATCAGTTTCACGCTACTAAAACCGATGAAACCGGGAGTTTTATTTTTCCACTCTACC
>DZDC01000250.1 GCA_022736595.1 Draconibacterium orientale
ACAAAAATACTTTATAAAATGAAATAAAACCGACCAATCCAGCAAATTTGACTTATTAAGAAAAATCTTTGTCAGCAAAAACTTAGGAATGCTCCAACAAAAGCTCCTTCATCTACTATGAACAACATCATAGACTATAGCAAATATTCAGATGACAAATGATCATGCAATGAAAAAGCTCCATTTCAAGAGGCTATGATGTTCTCTTAAAATGGAGCTTGAATACGATTTAAAGAAGTAATTAGTTAAGCGTAATGGTATAGGTTTGTGAAAGAATAGTAACGGTGGCGGTATTGTCGCAAGTTCCGTTTCCATAGTCCACGGTTCTGAGTGCTTTACCCGTGATATCGAGTTCAAAGATGCCGCTCACAAACTGTTTACAACCAATTTCTTTACGTAGGGGATCGGTAATGCTAATGGTGTAGGCGGTTCCAGCAGATGTGACCCCTGACCCAGAACCATTGATAAGATACACATCATCGGCCATGGTGAGGGTAGATTGACCTTCGATCCACTCCCGAGTACGGGTCGAATTCCAAGTGATGGTACCGCCGTTATTGGGTTTTTGAATGGTTCCGGTGACGTCGATTTTGAAATAGGGATTATTATTGGTATTGAGCCCCATATTAGTGATGGTTTTGGTGCCATTCACCAAATAATCATTTACCGAATAATCGTCGAAAGTAATGGTGATAACGGTTCCGGCACTTCGATAAGGTCCAGTAAAGTGCGCTATAATTTTCCCACTGCGGTAGCGACCATCTTGGCAAAGACAAGGGGTAGTACCAAAGTCAACCGTCAAAGTACGAGGAAAGGCAATGGTATCAAGGGTGATGGTGGCACAGGCTCCAATAATAATCAAACCTGAGGTTCCTTTAGCGTCGGATTTGCTTTGGTAAGCGTCGTCTATAATATTGGCAACATCGTTGTAAACATTTTCAGCTATGGCATTTTCTTGTCCTGCACTGTAGTCTTGATCTTGGTCATCCTTTTTGCAACCCACTACTATCGTTAGAAGTAAAGCAGCGATGAGCATCATTGAGTTTTTTCTTAAGTTTTGCATAGTTTTGATTTTTAAAATTAATTATTAGTCTTATTTCTGGTTTTGGTTTTGTTTTTGTTTTTGGTTTTTCTCCTTGAGTAAAGCCCGAAACTTATCCCATTGCTCAGGAGTTAACACTTGTTTCAGTTCTTGAAGTCGCTGACGATTTACTTCTTTAAGTTTGGCTTTGGTTTGAGCCTCGTCGAGATTGCTGTTACGAATTTCCTTTCCGATATTAACAAATTTAAGGTTAATGGCAGCCACTTTTGGTAATTGTTCGTTGGTAAGGTTCAACTCTTGTTTCATCCATTCCGTTTGCTTGGCAGCCCTTTGCTCTGGCGACTCTTTCGCTTTTTGAGCATTCAACTGGGTTGAAATAAGCGCTATGAAAGCTAAGATTGAAATTAATTTTCTCATGGTTTTAAAATTTTAAGGTTAATAAATAAAGGTCAAAAAGGAGTAAATCTTGGTTCATAGCTACAATTTTGAGGTTTTACATTCCTTTGACAATCATTAAAAGCTAAATATTCCCTTTGACTT
>DZDC01000013.1:0-4947 GCA_022736595.1 Draconibacterium orientale
AACAATACAACCTCAACCTTAGACGGTCTAAATTGAAAATTGTCATGTACTAAATGCATCGAATTGTAATTTTATTTAGCCTTATTTTCTGCTTATTTCACAATGTTAATGGCCAAGACTTTCAAAGGAGAATTGATAGTCTGAATATTGAATTGAAAAAAGCCAGTGAAGAAAGTAAGCCCGAAATATATATGAGATTGGGTTATTATCATTCCAAATTCGATTCGGTGGAACTTGGAATAGAATTACTCTTTAAAGCCATCAATGCAGCCTACCTATTTCAGCAAATGCCAATTATTATTGACTCAAGATGTTTTTTGGGGGACATCTATTTACAAATGGATGATATTTCCAACGCTTAAAATCAATATTTGCGAAGTTATCAGTTAGCTCAAAAACTCAATAACGATAGCTTTTTGCTACACAGTAGCACGGGCTTGGGAAGCGTTTACAATGCAAAGAAGGAATGGGAAACGGCTCGAGATTATGTTAGGCAAGCTATATCTTTAGCCCAAAAATATCAAGTAAAAATTTACTTTAATAAGCTCAATAATCTAATGGGAATGACCTATTCAAATACTGAAAAGGTTGATAGTGCCCATTATTATTTTAATGGCATTTTGAACAGAGCCATAGAGGATAACGACAGTATGCTAATGGGTTATGCCTATAATAATATTGCCAACTTGTATATGACCCAAAGAAAATATGTTGAAGCCATAGATTTGCTTAACAAATCGAAAAATATTAGTACCATGCAGCTCAATCCGCGTGGGTATTCTTCCATTTTGGCCAATATTGGAGAATGTAAATTGAAATTGAATGAGTTGGAAGAGGCTTCCGAATATTTGATTGAGAGCAATGCGATAGCGGTTAGTCAAAATTTTATGGCCATTGCCATGATGAATTAAAATAACCTTAGTAAATTGTATCTCCTTCGCGGCGATACAAGTAAAGCCTTTGATAATTATCGACAATATAGCGCCTATAAGGACAGCATTTATAATATTGAAAATCAAAAGAATATTCAAAGCCTAATAATGAGTAATTTTATTTAATCGGAGACTAGTGAAACCTAAAGTTAAATGCAATTATTTAAAGTTTTTTAATAGAAGGCAAGCAATATATTTTGTAATTTCGGTGCGCTTAGATTTTATAATTACCCTATAAATTCCAAGGAAGTTTAAAAAATCAAAACCTGTAAAAAACTATGGAAGTATTACAAAACCTCGATCCCCTGTTGCGAACCTTTTGGTACATTGCTTTTGGAGCCAGTATTGTATTCGTGATTCAGACCCTGCTCACCTTCATTGGCGCTGATTCGTCGGATGGCATTGGTGCCGATTTTAATGGCGATTTTGGCGATGCTGATGCCCCCTTTCAACTGTTTTCGTTGCGCAATCTTATTCATTTTCTTCTGGGCTTTGGTTGGACAGGCGTTTCGCTCTATTCTTCCATTTCCCAACATTGGCTTTTGATAAGCGCAGCTGTGTTAGTAGGCGCACTTTTTATTTTAATGTTTTTCTTTATCATCAAAAATCTGGAAAAGCTTGCCGAAAACAATAGTTTTAAGATCAATGATACCTTAAACCAAACTGCCGAAGTGTACTTGAGTATTCCTGAACATAAAAGTGGAAAAGGCAAGGTGATGATCAGCGTAAAAGGTTCATTCCATGAGCTTGAGGCCATTACCGAGCACGATCGCATTCCTACAGGAGCGGTGGTGAAGGTGGTAAGAATCGAAAACAACACCATTTTAGTAGTAGAAACCCTTTAACAAAACAAAAACTATGTCACCAATTGTAATTATTCTCGTGGGCGCAGTGGTTCTTTTTGTAACCATTTCAGCCTTAGTGGCTCGTTATAAACGTTGCCCTTCTGATAAGATTTTAGTCATTTATGGTCGCACTGGCGGCACCTCAGCCAAGTGTGTACACGGCGGTGGAGCCTTCATTTGGCCCGTAATCCAAGATTTTGCCTTCCTTGATTTGAAACCCCTCAGCATCGAGGCAAACCTTACCAACGCCTTAAGTCGTCAAAACATTCGTGTGGATGTGCCTTGCCGTTTTACCATTGCCATCAGCACCGAAGCCGATAGTATGAATACCGCTGCTGAAAGATTGCTGGGTCTTAGTTCAGAGCAAATTCAAGAATTGGCCAAAGACATTCTTTTTGGTCAATTGCGTTTGGTAATTGCCACCATGACCATTGAAGAAATTAACAGCGATCGCGATAAATTTTTGGATAATATCTCGAAAAATGTGGACAGCGAATTGAAGAAAATTGGTTTGAAATTGATCAACGTAAATGTTACCGACATCAAGGACGAATCGGGCTATATCGAAGCCTTGGGTAAGGAAGCTGCTGCCAAAGCCATCAACGAAGCCAAAATAAGTGTGGCTGAACAAGAAAAAATTGGAGAAACTGGAAAGGCTCTCGCCGATCGTGAAAAAGACACCCAAATTGCAGAAACCCACCGCGACCGTGACGTGAAAATTGCAGTTACTCAAAAGGATAGGGAAGTAAGCATTGCCACCGCTATCAAAGATGAAACCATCGGAAAAGCCGAGGCCCAACGCGATACTCGTGTTAAAACTTCCGAAGCCAATGCAGTGGCCATCCAGGGTGAAAATGCAGCCAAGATTGACATCGCACAATCCGAAGCCAACCGAAGAGAAAAAGAAGCCGAAGCCTTACGCATTGCTTTAGCTTCCGAAAAAGTACAACAAGCTAAGGCTTTAGAAGAAGCATATGTTGCAGAGCAAAAAGCAGAGTTGGCACGTTCGGAACGTGAACGCTCTACCCAAATTGCAAACATTATAATTCCTGCAGAAATTGCCAAACAACGCGCTATCATCGAAGCCCAAGCAGCCGCCGAAACTATACGTGAAAACGCTAAAGGTCAGGCCGATGCTATTTTTGCTAAAATGGAAGCCGAAGCCAAAGGTTTATTTGAGATTTTGACCAAACAAGCCGAGGGTTATAAAGACGTGGTAGCTGCTGCCGGTGGTGACCCCAACAAAGCCTTCCAGCTTTTACTTATTGAGAAACTTCCCGAATTGGTTAAAACCCAAGTCGAAGCTGTTAAGAATATTAAGATTGATAAGATCACCGTTTGGGATTCGGGCAATGGGGCACATGGAGATGGTAACAGCTCCACAGCCAATTTTGTTTCAGGAATGATGAAAACCGTTCCTCCATTAAACGACCTTTTCAATATGGCTGGACTCAATTTACCCTCTTATCTCAAAGGCGCTCAGCCCGAATCGGATAAAGCTGAACCCAACGAAACCGAAAAATAAATTCTAACAAGAGTATATTTGATTCCTTAAAATTAATTCCTTGAATCACATAAGATTCAGGGAATTTTTTTGGAAATGCTGGTTGGGCTGGTGAGAAAGGGGCTCTCTTGGTTATCTTAAAAAATATAAAACCTTTTCTACGCCTCTAAAGCAGATTATTATAGTATTTTTGCCAAAATTTATTTTATGCTTTTACTTACCAATGCGCTCATTATCAACGAGGGTAAACAGTTTCTTGGGTCAGTACTTATTGAAAACCTAATGATTAAGGCGGTGTATTCGCAAGAAAATACTCCCCATTTGGAGGTTGAAACCCATGATTTGCAAGGAAAAATATTGATGCCTGGCGTCATTGACGATCAAGTTCACTTTCGCGATCCGGGCTTGACTTACAAAGGTAATATCCAAACCGAAAGTAGGGCTGCGGTGGCGGGAGGCGTTACTTCCTACATGGATATGCCCAACAACAATCCTCCCATCTTGACCCAGCAATTATTGGAGCAAAAATATGCCGATGCTGCCACCAAATCCATGGCTAATTTTAGTTTTTATATGGGAGCTTCCAACGACAATTTGGAAGAGGTGCTCAAAACCAATCCTAAAAATGTATGTGGTATCAAGGTTTTCATGGGTTCCAGCACAGGTAATATGCTGGTGGATAATCGGGAAACTTTGGAAGGAATTTTTAAAAACGCCCCCACTTTAGTGGCCACCCATTGCGAAGATGAAACTACCATTCGTCGCAATACGCAAGAATACAAAGAAAAATACGGTGAGCAAATGCCGTTTAAATACCACTCCGAAATACGCTCTGCTGAGGCTTGCAAACTGTCGAGCCTTATGGCCGTTGAATTGGCTCAAAAGCATGGAACCCGTTTGCATGTACTGCATTTGAGCTCAGGCAGTGAAATGGAACTTTTCAGAAACGATATACCATTGAAGGATAAGCTGATAACTGCTGAGGTTTGTGTGCATCATCTTTGGTTCAATCAAGATCAATACGATACCTACGGCGCTCGCATCAAATGGAATCCAGCCATCAAAGCCGAAAGCGATCGGTTGGCACTCATCAAAGCATTGAATGATGATACTTTGGACGTGGTGGCCACAGACCATGCTCCACATACTGCCGAAGAAAAAGAGAACAGCTATTTTAAAACCCCTTCTGGCGGACCATTGGTGCAACATTCTTTGGTGGCCATGCTTCAATTGGCACAGCAAGGTTATTTCGATGTAAATAAGGTGGTTGAGAAAATGTGTCACGCACCGGCCATCGCCTTTAAGGTGGAGAAGCGAGGTTTTATTCGTGAGGGTTACTTTGCCGATTTAGTGGTGGTGGATCGTCAACAACCGTGGACCGTGGACCCCAGCAATATTCTTTATCATGTGGGCTGGTCGCCCTTCGAGGGGCAAAATTTCGATGCCAAGGTGATAAGTACCTATATCAATGGAACGAGAGTTTATCATCAAGGTGAATTTATAGAAGACTTTAGAGGACAACGTATTACATTTAGTAGATAATTTATATGAAAAGAAAATCAACACTTATTCTGCTTGGCTTTTTTGCAAGCTATTTTGGATTTGCACAAATTCCAACTGGATATTACGACAATGCCAATGGACTCATTGGTACTGCTTTACATCA
>DZDC01000013.1:5047-15670 GCA_022736595.1 Draconibacterium orientale
GCTTCTTGGACCAGTCAAAATGGAAGTCTTTTGGGCTCATGTAGTTCCCCAGGCTATTCAGGAACTGTGTTTGAACCCATTGATGGCTACAAAGGCGACTTTGCCCGCATCTTCTTTTACATGGCTACTCGCTATTTGAACGAAGATAACAATTGGCAAAACAATGCCATGGTCGATGGCAGCCAATTAAAGCCTTGGGCACTTAATCAATTGTATCAATGGCATTTGCAAGATACTGTTAGTCAAAAAGAAATTAATAGGAATGATGCGGTTTATACCTATCAAAACAACCGAAATCCTTTTGTAGATCATCCAGAATTTGTGGATAGCATTTGGTTTTTTTACGATGCTATTCATAATCAAAAACAACCCAGCTTTCAGGTTTTTGCTTTCCCAAATCCTGGCACCGAAGTTCTTAATTTGCATTTAAACCAAGCAAAATCAAGTCAATATATAGTTGAGGTAATGGATTTGGAAGGTCGCATTGTAATGGAAGTGAAATTCTCGGGTAGCGATTTTAAGTTGAATACCGCAGATTTATCCAAAGGTTTGTATTTGATACGCATTGAAGACCAAAACCAAGGGACTTACCAAACTTTAAAATGGATTAAAAATGAATAAAATAAGACTTACCAAAGAATTTGAATTTGAAATGGCCCATGCCTTACTCAATTACGATGGGCTTTGCAAACACATACATGGCCATTCTTACAAACTTGCGGTGACGGTGATTGCCACTCCGATTAGCGATGTTTCCTCGCCCAAAAACGGAATGGTGATGGATTTTGGCGGTTTGAAAAGTCTCGTTAATGAGTTGATAGTAAAACCTTTAGATCATGCTTTTATCATCAATAAAAATACACCCCAAGCTTGGATTGATAATCACAATCAGCTTTTTGAACGCACCTATCAAGTAGATTATCAACCCACTTGCGAAAATATGGTGATCGATTTTGCCCAACGAATTAAGGCCAAATTACCTCAGGGAGTGACGCTTTTTAGTGTGAAATTGCATGAAACCGCCACAAGTTTTGCCGAGTGGTATGCTGCTGATCAGTAAAAATATAGAAGCCATTCAAATTAATTGAGTGGCTTTTTAATAGAGATGTACCACATATTTGGTTTCAAAGAATTCGTCTTCAAAAAAGGAGGCTATTGGAAATAGTTTGTGTTGCAATGGAATCTCGTTTAACTCTTCTGCAAAATCACCACCTTTAAGATATAAGATTCCGTTTTTAAATGCGTTTCGGTTGTTTCTACTGATTTTGCCTTGAGTCCAAGGGATGAAGGCAGGCAGTGCAGTCACGGCTCGGCTGAGAACAAAATCGTAGGTTCCTTTCATTTCTTCGGCTCGTTTATGCTCGGCTACTACGTTTTTTAAATTCAGTGCTTCGGCCACAGCTTTTACCACCTTAATTTTTTTTCCAATACCATCCACCAAATGAAATTGGGCATCAGGAAACAAGATGGCCAATGGAATTCCGGGAAATCCACCGCCTGTGCCCACATCTAAGAGTTTGCTTCCCGCACTGAAGTGAATGACTTTGCCTATGGCCAAGGAATGTAATAGGTGGCGCGTCTCAAAATGCTCCATGTCTTTCCTTGAAATCACGTTGATTTGATCGTTCCAAAATTGATATAACTCTGGCAGTTGGGCGAATTTTTGTAATTGATCTTCGCTAAGTTTTGGGAAATACTTTTTAAGCTCCATATTGTAAGGCTTCAATGCTATTTAAAAAATTTCTACAGGCATCAATGATTTTTTCGGGATATTGAAGGTGAGGGACGTGACCACAATTTTCGATTTTCATGATAGCTAAAGTTTTACTTTGAGCATTTTCTGCCACTCGATCAATTTGGGCAAAAGTGCCATATTCGTCTTCATCCCCTTGAATCAAAAGCAGCGGCACTTTAATTTGTTTCATTTCTTCTGCCGCTTCCCAGTCGTTGAGGTTGGCTTTAAGCCAATGACTGGTCCAGTGGTCAATAAGCTGCTCAGCCCTACCATTTTGATAGCGGTTTAGTGCACGCAAAAGATCGGGTTGTTGTAGCAATTCCCTCGCTTTTTCGATGCCTTTCAAGCTATGTTCTTCCAGCATCACATGGGGGGCTTCTACCACAGAGGCTAAAAGTTGGGGTAGGGCATTGGCACTTTGAATGAGGGCAATGGTGCCGCCATCACTATGGCCAAATAGAATAATGGGCTGGTTGATATTTAGGCTTTTAAGAAGTTGAGGGAGCATTATTTTGCCCTCAAAATGCAAAAATTTACTGCTAATGGGGCCTTCCCAATAGTCAGATTGGCCGTAGCCAATACGTTCGTAAACCAGAGCAGGTAAATGCAAGGCATCCGCCAGTTGCTGTGGAAACTGTTTCCATTGACCAATGCTGCCTAAACCCTCATGTAGAAAAACCAAAAGGGGCTTGTCGGTATTAATCCATTGTGAATTAATAACTTGATAATGTATTCGCTTTCCGAAAATTGGTGTAAACATGGGGCAAAGGTAGCAAATTTAAACAACAAATCCACCCTTGAATCTTACGATTTCAAAGATGGATTTCAAGTATTTTAGTGGTTTTTTAGAAACTATGGTTCAAAGTTGCTTTTCCTTCTTCTGTAATAAGGGCAGGGGTCCACAGGGGTTCCCAAACCAAATCAACTTGCACCTCATGTTCGGGATACATATTGCTGACCACCGTATGTACATGTTGCAAAATGGTGTCTCCCACTGGGCAGCCCCGTGCCGATAAGGTCATGGCAATATAAATTTGTTTTTTGGTGGTTTCGTAATCCACTTCGTAAATGAGTCCCAAATCCACAATGTTAACTCCCACTTCGGGGTCGGGTATGGTTTTGATAAATTCCAGAATTTCTTGCTCTGCTTCGGTTAATTGATTGATTTTTGACATGGTATTAATTTTTTTTGGTATTTATAGTTTTCGCTTTGGAAATATAATCGGTTCAAGTTTTTGGCGGTGGGTTAAGATTTTAAAGTTGTTGAATGCATACAAAAGTGCAGTGGTAAAAAGGGCTATTCCAGCTATCACTAAAACATAATAACTTGAGAATAGTATGCCCACCAATCCGCCAAAAAAGCCTACAAGGAAAGTCCAGTAATGTGCATCGGCTACTTTTGCATGATGCATATCGGCAGGAAGTGGAGTTTTAAATTTGCCTACTTTGTCTTGATAAAGTTTCAACCACACAATAAAAGGTAGCGTTTTGTACATCTGTCCCAGAATTAGTGCGCTGAAAAAGCCATAGATCAATGAATATCCAAATACCAGTTGCGCTTTGGTAGCCCACATCATGCCTAGGTATCCGCTTGCTGCGGAGGCCAAGCCCGAAATGAGACTGATAAAAAGCAACGAAAAAGCAAGTACCGAATGTTTCATGCCCACGTCCAACGATTTGCGCAGACGTTTGCGGTAGGCTTCAAAATTGTATCTAAAAAAGAAGGAAAACCCCATTAAGATTACCAATGTAGCTAATAGATTTACATAGGATGCAAAGTTGAAAAACAGACTAATATTGAGTAAGATCAAGCCGCCATTGATGAGCCAATAGGCACGGTGGAGGTGACGTTCGTTAAGTTGATGTGCTATGAAAAACATGGGCATCAAAATGCTGGAAACTCCCACTACCAATTGCATAAACCAACCCACCACTGCCATGCTTACGTGTATTTGCAAGGTGTTATATTGCTGTATTTGAGGGTGAACGATAATTGAAAATCCAAAATAAACTGCCACGAAAAACCAAATGATGCTGGTCACTATAAACCGGTTTTGGATGCTTCTGACGGTTGACCTTTTTGCGCTCATCAAGGCATTGATTCCAAATAAAATTACAGATAGAATCACCAAGGTTCCTCCAATCATTATAAGTCCGTTGATAGCGATGAAACTTTGCCAAAAGCTTAAAACCATCAGAGGTGTTCCCAGCGCAAGCAAAATGAAGCTTGCCAATGCGAGTTTCTCGTTGTAAAGTTTCACTTCCATTACCACAGGAATGAGTTGATACAAGGCTCCCATAATCACCATAGTAATCCATCCCAATACCATAATATGCACCAGCGATAGAATCTTAGGACTAAGGGTGGTAATGGTTAAGTCGTTGGCACTGAATATAAAGAGTACAGCAGCGACCAAAAAACTAAAGGCACCGTATGCATAATGGGGCAAAACAACTTTGGGCGAAGGGGCATTTTTGGTACTTAATCCAGCTTGCATTTTATTGGTTTTTACGGTAAATAATCAATTTGGTATTGTCGGCATCTTCTTCTTTGGAAGCAAAGGCAAATAATCTTTGTTCCAATTCGGGAAGGAGGTATTGAGGGAGGCGTTTATGATGTACATAAAGGGCTTGGTGGGGCTCCAGTTGTTCAATGGACTCTAAAATAGTTACCATCGGCATGGGCATTTCTAAGGCTCGAACATCAATTTCAATCATGTTGTTTTCAAACTGTTTGAATACGATGTCGAAGGAAGGGTTAAGATTGTTTTCAATGTTTTCTTCCGCTGGTATGGGCTCGTCAGTATTGCGATACAAAAAGGTGCGTACTTCGCCAGCATCGTTGCGTTGGGTTTGATGACTAAAGCCTTTTTCTTTAAGTTTATTGATGAGCGGAATGGGTTCAAAAGTATTGATGATGCAAAGACTTGCTCCCATGGGCAATACTTTTATTTGATCCATAATGGCTTTAAACGGATCTACACCGGATTCTAAGATTGGGCGTACATCCAATTCTATGATTTCTTTGGTATTCATAAATTTATTTTTTGTTTTAATTTGAGGACTTAAAGTTGGAGTTTCGATGTTGGATTCTATTTCAAATCCTATGTTTTTAAGGGCTTGCAAAAGCACTTCTACACTACTGTTGCCTACCTGAGCTGCCATTTCAAGGGTGACTCTTGGAGCAAGGAGTTTGCGCAATACTGGATTCTTGAGTTTAGTAAAATGACTGTTCACCGAAGCGATGGCCTCAATGGCGCTGGGGTTGGCTGAGATAATTTCCGATATCTTTGTCTTTCGGTTGACAATTAACGGTTTGATTAGTGTTTGATTCATCATTCTTATCTAATTAAATACTATGCAAAAGTAGTATATAACTGCAAATGAATTGCTATTTTCCAACAAAAAAATCTGTAAAGTGTTAATTTGTAATAAGTTTTGTGTAAGTAGTTGAGAATTAATATTAATTTATAATCGTTCTAAATAATAAAATTATGTACGATAATCCGAAGCAGGAAGGCAACCCAAGGGTAATATTTAAAGAATCTCTTTGATTTGAAGTAAGTTATAAACAGTATAAGTAGGTTTATAGGCCACTTGGCTATGGTCGAAGCTGGTCCAGATTTGATCCATACCCACGGCTGCGGCACCTTGAATATCGGCGCGGAGGTCGTCGCCAATCATAATGCTTTCATCGGCTTTGGCACCAGCCTGTTGGAGCGAATATCTAAAGATTTCAGGGCTGGGTTTTTTCCAAGGGGTGTGTTCGGAAATAATCACTTGATCGAAATAAGGTTCAAGATTCGATTGGCGAATTTTGATGGTTTGTACCTCGTCAAAGCCATTGGTAATGATGTGGAGTTTGTATTTTTTGCTAAGGTATTGGAGTAGTTCGTGGGTGCCTGAGATGAGTCTATTTTTAAAAGGACTGAATTTTAAGTAATCGGCACCAAAGGAAGCCGCAAGGTCGCGATCGTCTAACCCAAAATGCAGGAAACTAGCATGAAAACGTTCCACGCTGAGGAAATCTTTTTCTACCTTCCCATTTCGATAGTCCTCCCACAGGTCGTGGTTGATTTGCTGATATACTTCGTAAAAATGGTCAAAATCGGTTGCACAGCGTTGCTGCATTTGGTATTTGTGACAAAGGTCAATGATTACTTCTTTGGAGTTTTGGTCCAGATCCCAAAGGGTGCGGTCGAGATCAAAAAAGATATGTCGATAGGTTTTCATTCAGATGTGTTTCAAAAAGACTGCGAAAGTAGAATTTTTTCAGAGTTCGTTTCGGTTTATTCCGCGAGTAATTAGACCAAAAAACGAAGGTTAATTGTCAAGAGATGGGGTAAGTGGATGAGTAGCGAAGGATTAGCGAAAATTAGCTTAATTCGCGAGAATTCGCGGACAAATCTCTACTTCCCATCAATTAACACATTCCCGCATTAAAAAATTACCAAACTCCTTTTTCCTTCTGCCTTTTATCTTTCTGGAGCGAAGCGGAAGTCCAGAACACGAAGTGCTTCGGGATCACTTTTCACTTTTCGTTTTTCACTTAATCAACCATTCAATCCTTGTAAATCCCTCCTGTCTGTGTCATCCGTGTTCCCCCAATTTTCATTACCTTTGCTTCTTAATTTTTTTTCAACTACCATACAGCCTTTTTTAAAATATACTTCCATGTCAAAGCTGATTTTTATAGCCCTAACCCTTTCCATTTTTGGACTTTGGAATTGTAGCGCTCCCATGCCATTGCCCGAAGGAGTTCAAATTTTTAGATACAACGAATCGGCAGGCATAAGCTCTCTCGATCCGGCCATGGCTCGCGATCAAGCCAATATATGGGCTGTAAATCAGATATTTAACGGCTTGGTGCAGCTCGACGATAAACTGTTGGTGAAGCCCTCGTTGGCCTCTCATTGGGATATTTCGACCGATGGGCGCACTTACACTTTTTATCTTCGCACTGACGTATTTTTTCATCCAAGTCACTTGTTTCCCCAAGGGCGAAAGTTTACTGCTCAGGATATGGAATACAGCCTTCAACGAATCCTCAACCCCAAAACCATGAGTCCGGGCGCGGTTTGGCTCAACGAACTTATCGATACCCTCAGCCACCAACAATATTGGATTCAAGCCCGCAACGATTCTGTACTCGAAATCAAGCTTAAGGCTCCCTTTGCACCTTTTTTAAGTCGCCTAAGTATGCCTTATTTTTCGGCTGTTCCCAAAGAAGTGGTGGCGTTTTATGGAGCTGATTTTGGTCGCAATCCCATTGGTACTGGCCCCTTTACCTTTAAACTGTGGAAAGAAGGAGTGAAGTTGGTGCTTCTCAAAAACCCCAACTATTTCGAGAAAGAGAATGGCGAATCTTTGCCTTTTTTGGACGCTGTGGCCATTAGTTTTATCATTGATAAGCAATCTGTTTTCCTCGAATTTATCAAAGGTAATATCGACTTTATGTCGGGCATTGATGCCACTTATAAAGATGAACTTTTACAAGCCGACGGAAGCCTTCAACCCAAATACAAGTCGAAAGTGGTGATGACCACGTCGCCTTACCTCAATACTGAATATCTCGGCTTTTTATCTTCCGATTCTTCTTCCGATGTGTTGCAAAATCCATGGATTCGCAAAGCCATAAACCTTGGCTTTGATCGAGTGAAAATGATGCGCTACCTACGTAATAATATTGGAATAGCCGGAGAATACGGCATGGTTCCGGTGGGCATGGCGGGCTTTGAACCTCAAAAGGAGAAGTTTTATACCTACTTGCCCGATTCGGCGCTTAAGTTATTGGCCTTGGCGGGCTATCCCAATGGAAAAGGCTTGCCCGAAATTAGCCTCTCAACGGTGGGTTCCTATCTCGACATTAGCAAGTATATGCAGCAAGAATTAGCTAAAATTGGTATTCGAATCAAAATTGATGTACACCAGCCAGGAGCCTTGCGCCAAATGATTGCCCAGGGGAAAATTCCCTTTTTCAGAGGTTCATGGATTGCCGATTATGCCGATCCTGAAAACTATCTTTCGCTTTTTTATAGTCCCAACGCTGCCCCGGCAGGAGCTAATTACACCCTTTTCCATTCCCAACAATTTGATCAACTTTACCGTCAAGCGCAAACCCAAACCAATGATAGTTTGCGCATGATTCTTTATCAAAAGATGAATAAACTCGTCAGCGATCAAGCTCCGGTGGTGGTTTTGTATTACGATCAAGCATTGCGTTTTACTTCACCAAAAATCAGCGGATTGGGAATTAATAGCATGAATCTGCTTAATCTTAAACGAGTTAAAAAACAGAGGTAAAACCCTCAGGGCTAACGCCCCTCTTGGAAACATCACCATTGCTTTGCAATGAAGATTTCAGGGCTAACGCCCCTCAATGATCAAATTCCATTACCTTCTACAAGGTATTTAGGGGCGTGGCCATGTAATCTTAGTAAAAAAACATAGCTCGTAGGATTATTAGATGCGTTTGCCCCCTGAAAAGCCCTTGATGCATTGCAAAGACTTTTTATAATTTTTTGTACATTTGCAGGTTAATTTATAATCATGGAAATTCAATCAATAAAACAGCGTTTTGGAATCATTGGCAATTCACCTTTGCTCAACAGAGCCATTGAGATAGCCATTCAGGTAGCATCCACCGATTTGTCGGTGTTGATTACTGGAGAAAGCGGCTCGGGTAAGGAGAATTTTCCAAAAATTATACATCAATTAGGAGCCCGCAAGCATGGTAATTACATTGCTGTAAATTGCGGTGCCATACCTGAAGGAACCATCGATTCGGAGCTTTTTGGTCACGAAAAGGGTTCTTTTACCGGAGCTACCGAAAGCCGTAAAGGTTATTTTGAAGTGGCCGATGGAGGCACCATTTTCTTGGATGAAGTGGCCGAATTGCCACTGGCCACCCAAGCTCGATTACTGAGGGTGCTCGAAAACGGAGAGTACATCCGTGTAGGGTCTTCAAAAGTGCTTAAAACAAATGTACGCGTGGTGGCAGCTACCAACGTGAATATTCCTAAGGCCATCGATGAAGGACGTTTTCGTGAGGATTTGTATTATCGACTTAATACGGTGCCCATTCAGGTGCCAGCTTTAAGATACCGTAAGGAAGATATTTTGCTGTTATTCAGAAAATTTGCCTCTGATTTTGCCCTAAAATATCGCATGCCTACCATCCAACTCAACGAAGAAGCGACTCAGGCTTTGATCAATTACCATTGGAAAGGAAATGTGCGACAACTCAAAAACGTGACCGAGCAAATTTCGATTATTGAGAACAACCGCAGCGTTGATAAAAATACCTTGATAAAATATTTGCCCGAAGCAGAGAGCAACCGTTTGCCTGTTTTGTTTCGCGATCCCAAAGACAGCCATCTCAGCGAGCGTGATCTTTTGTATAAAGTGCTCTTCGAGATGCGCCGCGATGTCAACGATCTTAAACAGTTGGTGGGGGATATGCTTCAAAATGGTGAACCCAATTTGAGTGCCCTTTCAAAACCATCCAATACCCGCATAGTTAAAGAGGTGTTTGAAGACTTGAGCGACAACGATTTCACTCCGGCACATGGCATGTACGAATCCAATTCTTCGCCCACTGTGGTGCTTGATACGCGTTATGATGGATCCATCCAAGATTCGGAAGTACTCGAAGAATCGCTCTCATTGCAAGAAAAAGAAGTGGAAATGATTAAAAGAGCGCTTAAGAAACACCAAGGAAAACGAAAAAATGCTGCCGATGAATTGGGAATCTCAGAACGAACCTTATATCGAAAAATTAAGGAATTCGACTTGGGTTAGCAGCAAAACTCGATATTGAATTGAAAGTAAAAGGGAATCATATTTTAAATATTACACAAACGGATGAATCCAATAAAATCAAGTTTTAAATTTAAACCAGCCTTTATTTTGGTAATTTTCCTTTGGATGAGTACAGGTTGCTTTACTGTAAATTATTCGTTCACAGGAGCTCCCATCACTGCCAGGACCATCAATATCGACTTTTTCCCCAATAAGGCCAGCTTGATCAACAGTTCGTTAAGCCAGTCGTTTACCGAAGCCCTGCGCGATAAGTTTGTAAACCAAACCAAACTCGACCTGGTTGAAACCAATGGCGAACTTCAAATGTCAGGCGAAATAGTGGATTACCATACCACTCCCACAGCCATTCAAGGAAACGAACAAGCCGCCCTCAACCGATTAACCATTACCATCAATGTTCGTTTTGAAAATACCCTCAATCCCGACGAATCCTTTGAGCAGCGTTTTAGTGCCTTTGAAGATTACGATGCTTCGCTCAACTTTGCCTCCGTGGAAGGGGATTTGGTGAACACCATTACCGAGAGATTGGTTCAAGATATTTTTAATAAAGCTGTTGTAAACTGGTAAGCCCTATGACAATAACCCAATTCTATTCTGTGCTCAGCCAACCTAATCTGGTTTTAACTCCGCAAGAACACGCAGATTTAAAATCGATGATTGACCAATTTCCAGCATTTCAACTGGCTAAAATGCTTGAGCTTAAGACCCTTCAGTTGCAAGACTCAACCCTTTTTAGGAACAAGCTTTCTAAGGTTGCGGCTCAAATGCCCAATCGCGAAGCCTTATTCACCCTGCTTTACCAACAAAAACCAACTAAAACTAAGGTCGAAGCTCCGAAGGTAATTGAAAAGCCAGAAACTATATCTCAAGAAATAAATCTGGAAGCACTTGCGAAACCAACCAAAACTAAGGTCGAAGCTCCGAAAGCAACTGAAAAGACAGAAACTATATCTCAAGAAATAAATCTGGAAGCACTTGCGAAACTAACCAAAACTAAGGTCGAAGCTCCGAAGGTAATTGAAAAGCCAGAAACCATATCTCAAGAAATCAAGCTGGAAGCGCCATCG
>DZDC01000013.1:15770-28648 GCA_022736595.1 Draconibacterium orientale
GGTAATTGAAAAGCCAGAAACCATATCTCAAGAAATCAAGCTGGAAGCGCCATCGAAGAAGGAAATCATTGATCAATTTATTCGCACCAGCCCCGCCATTCGTCGTCCTGAGACCAAGGTTGCCACCGATGAAACCCCCTTGGTTGACCACAGCATTGACGAAAAATACGACTTAGTTTCGGAGACTTTGGCAGAACTCTATTTGCAACAAGGAGCTAAAGAAAAGGCTGTCAAAGTTTATCAAAAATTAATTTTGATTTATCCAGAAAAAATTAGTTTCTTTGCAGCCCGAATTTTTGAAATACAGAATAACCAATAAAGACCTTAAAAAATGGGATTATTTATCATATCAATTTTGATTTTTATCGTTTGTGTCTTAATGATACTTATCGTTTTAGCCCAAAACTCCAAAGGAGGCGGACTAACCTCATCTTTCAGTAGTGGCAACCAAATTATGGGCGTTAAGCGCACCAGCGATTTCCTCGAAAAAACCACTTGGACCCTCGCAGTAGTGCTTTTAGTACTTTCGTTATCCACCGTTTTCGTTATGGATGATACCCCAACCGTTGAAACCAACGAAATGGAAGAAAACAATTACCTCCGCAACAGCGAAAATCCTCAAGCGATTCCTTACAATCAGCCTGCCACTGAAGCAGCTCCAGCTCAAGAGCAACCTGCTGCTACTGCCGAAGGCGAAGCTCTTCCTACTGAATAATTTCAATTTACAATATTCTAAAAATGTCAGATTGTCATAAAATCTGACATTTTTTTTTGCCTTTTTGCATTGGTACATTATTGGATAGGATAAGACCATTCAAAAATTTCATTACAAACTCTAAAATCTATTTCATTATGAATATTAAACCATTAGGCACTCGCGTGTTAATCGAAGTGGTAGCCAGCGAACAAAGAACGGCCTCAGGCATTATTATTCCCGACACCGCCAAAGAAAAACCCCAAAAAGGTTTGGTAGTGGCCGTAGGAAGTGGTAGTGAAGCTGAAAAAATGGAAGTGAAAGTTGGCGATACCGTGCTTTATGCCAAATATGCCGGCACCCAAATTCAAGAGGCAGGTAAAGAATACCTCATCTTAAATCAAAGCGATATTTTAGCAATTGTTTAGTTGCAACAATCCCAAATTAAAATTTTAAAAAATCAAATATTATGGCAAAGGAAATTAAATTTAATACAGAAGCCCGAGAGCTTCTTAAAAGTGGCGTTGACAAATTGGCCAATACCGTAAAGGTAACTTTAGGTCCCAAAGGACGTAACGTGGTTATCGAAAAATCGTTTGGAGCACCTCATGTAACCAAAGATGGTGTTACCGTAGCTAAAGAAATTGAGCTTAGCAATAAGTTCGAAAATATGGGAGCCCAAATGGTAAAAGAAGTGGCCTCTAAAACCAATGACGATGCCGGAGATGGTACCACTACCGCAACGGTTTTGGCTCAAAGCATTGTTACTGTGGGTTTAAAAAACGTGACTGCAGGGGCTAATCCTATGGATTTGAAACGCGGTATCGACAAAGCTGTGTCAAAGGTGGTTGAAAGCCTTCGTGCTCAGTCGCAACAAGTGGGTGACGACAACGAAAAAATTCGTCAAGTGGCCAGCATCTCTGCCAACAACGATAATACCATTGGCGATCTTATTGCATCTGCCATGGCCAAGGTTAAAAAAGAAGGCGTTATTACCGTTGAAGAAGCCAAAGGCACAGATACCACCGTAGAGGTTGTGGAAGGCATGCAATTTGACCGTGGTTATATCTCTCCTTACTTCATCACCGACACCGAAAAGATGCAAGTGGTTTTCGACAATCCTTTTATCCTGCTTTACGATAAAAAGATTTCGACCATGAAAGACTTATTGCCTGTATTAGAGCCTGCGGTTCAAACCGGACGTCCTCTTTTGATGATTGCTGAAGACGTAGAAAGCGAAGCCTTGGCAACCTTGGTGGTAAATCGTTTAAGAGGCAGTTTGAAAATTGCCGCTGTAAAAGCTCCTGGCTTTGGCGACCGTCGTAAAGAAATGCTCGAAGACATTGCCATCCTTACTGGAGGCGTTGTGATTTCGGAAGAAAAAGGCATGCGCTTGGATGGTGCTACCCTCGATATGTTGGGTCGCTGCGAAAAAGTGGTAGTTAACAAAGACAACACCACCATTGTGAATGGAGTGGGAGAGAAAGCAGATATTGATGCACGTGTGGGACAAATCAAAGCCCAAATTGAAATCACTACTAGCGATTACGATCGTGAAAAACTGCAAGAACGTTTAGCCAAGTTGGCTGGTGGAGTAGCAGTACTTTACGTTGGAGCTGCCAGTGAAATGGAAATGAAAGAGAAAAAAGACCGCGTTGAAGATGCCTTGAGTGCAACCCGTGCTGCGGTTGAAGAAGGAATTATCCCTGGAGGTGGAGTAGCTTTTATACGTGCCATCGATTCATTGGAGAGCGTAGTAGCTGCGAATGAAGACGAGAAATTAGGAATTCAAATTGTACGTCGTGCCATTGAAGAACCTTTACGTCAGATTGTTAGCAATGCAGGAGGTGAAGGATCTGTGGTGGTTCAAAAGGTGCGCGAAGGCAAAGGTGATTTTGGATACAATGCCCATACCGACAAATACGAAAACTTATTTTCTACTGGTGTAATTGATCCAACTAAAGTAGCTCGTGTAGCCCTTGAAAATGCAGCCAGTATAGCTGGTATGCTACTCACCACCGAAGCATTAATCATCGAAGAAAAGAAAGATGAACCTGCCATGCCAGCCGGAATGGGTGGAATGGGTGGCGGAATGCCCATGATGTAAGCCGAAAATTGGATTATTGTAATACATCATCGGTATAATCAGGAATTCGTTCCAAGATAATTTAAATGGCTGTCAATGTTTTGGCAGCCATTTTTTGTGTTTTTTGAAATATATAAAGGGTTAGTTAGGCTGATTCTAATGAGGTTAAGTTTTCTTCATTAATAGGCCCAAATCCATTTGAATTCGGGCTTTTTGATTATACCAATTTGGTTGTAATTTAGGTATTATTTATGCACTTTCTTTATAAAGTCTTCCACTTCTGGTACGCCTCCTTGGTACACTAAGTAACCGTTGTAGGGCTCTCTTTCAGTTATTTCATCGTTGATGGGTTTTAGCATCATTTCTTTAACCTCTTGAGGGTCTTGGGTTTGACCCATTACCCAGCCCAATTTTACCCAAGCCACTTCGGGGAGCATATTTCCCAACGGAATAATTCCCATTTGCATCAAATCGCGGCCTGTATCGTACACAAACATGTGCACATAGCCCCAAATGGTTTGTAAGGTCATAAATAGCATTACCCCTTTTTCTTTGGCTCTACGAATGGCAGGGTAGAGGTCTTTATTCACATGCCCCAGTCCGGTACCTACGATGATTACCCCTTTATATCCGTTGTCGATAAAGGAATCCAATGCGTCGGGTTGCATTCCTGGCCAATAGTAGAGCATCCCCACCTTTTTCTCAAAAAATGGACGTATTTCTACCTTGGTATCTTTGCGTCGGCGGTTGTAATTTTGATGTATGGGAATAATCTCATTGCGGTTGACTCGAGCCAAAGGCACATCGCCAATGGTGCGGAAGGTTGAGCGGTACGAACTGTGCATTTTACGCACTCGGGTGCCTTTATGCAAAAGTCCAAATTCGTCGCTGGTGGGGCCAAACATACATACCATCACTTCCGCAATATCGCTATGGCCTGCAGTCTTCATGGCATGCATGAGATTGAGGGCAGCATCGCTACTGGGTCGGTCTGAGGAACGTTGCGATCCCACTAAGACGATGGGAATGGGCGAATTTTGAACCATAAAGGTTAATGCTGCTGCCGTATGGTGCAAGGTGTCGGTACCGTGGCCAATCACAATTCCTTCAACTCCTCTTTCAATCTCTTTGCCAATGGCTTTTGCCAAGGCCATGTATTGGTCGGGGCCCATATTTTCACTGAAAACTGCAAAAACTTTTTCGGTTTCAAGATTGCAAATGTCGGCCAACTCAGGCACTGCTCCATAAAGCTCTCCGGGAGAAAAGGCAGGTATTACCGCCCCCGTTCTATAATCTAAACGCGATGCTATGGTGCCTCCGGTGCCAATCAACTTTACGCTGGGCAAGCCTTTGGTAATGGGAAATTGCTTTTCAGGTATGGCATAATTGGCTTTTTTGTAACCCGTTTCTTCCATGCCCGTGATGGTGCTCACATCAATACCCACATTGTATCCTGTGGCAATTTTCATCACAATATGCTGGTCGTCGTCGTTTACCGAGCGGGGCAAAATTGTACCCTTAAAGGTTCCTCGAGTGGTGTCCACAATGGCTTGCCCCCATACGCGTACACTGTATTTTTTGAGCAATTCCAAACTTGCTCCTTTGTATCCTTGAAATAAATCTTCCATCTTACTTGTTCTCTTTTTTGATAAGTTCGCTCAATTCACTTAAGTTCATATTTCCCAAAGCCATACCACGCAATTGACTCATAATCCAATGATGCTCGAAGGTTTGACCTTGCTTGCGACCTATTTTACGATATTTATCGCGCAGAAAATCAATTTGTTGTATGATGTCTTCCCTCTTTCTGCTTTTAAACTTCAAGGTGTTCAACACACTTTCTAAGTCCATTTTAGGGTGCTGATACCATTCGATAAGCATTTCTTTAGCTAAAGCAAAATCAATTTTTTGCTGGATCATAAACTCGAAAAGATGGGCAATTTTGTCAAACTCAAACCCATCTTTCGATTGGTAGTGGCCTTCAATGAACTTCAGTTGATGACCCAAAAAGTGTCCTGCGAAGGAAGGTTTTACTCCCATTTCCACCAGTTTCAATAGCAAAGGATATAGGTTTTTTGAGAAAATGTAGGTGTAAGTGTCTTCAGCAACTTTCCAGGTTCTCATCTGACGCATGCGGTCGATGATGTCGTTGGGAATCCGTTGGCGAAGTGTTTCGATGTATTCGTTGCTAATGGGAATGGGGGCAGAGTCGGTATCGGGATACATTCGATCGGCACCCGGCAATACCCTTTCGAAGATGGTAGTGCCATCGGGGAAAGATTTACGGGTTTCTTCGGGTACACCCACGAAGGCCATTTTGCAACGTTCTTCAATGGTTTCTAAGGCTGTTTTTACATCTGCTTCCGGAGCATCAAAGAGTACAAAGGCATCGTCCTTATGGGCTTTTAGCTTTTTGAAAATCGACTCCATCTCTTCCAAACTTAAAATGGGATTGATGTCTTCGCTGTGGGTCATATTGGGTTGATCGAGGCAAGCAATGACCTTTAATCGTTCGCTAATTTCGTTGGCAAAGGTTTTTCCGGGTTGTACAAAATGGCTCAAAATCTTGTAAAAGTGAGGTAGTCGCACCGTAATCACCTTATGATTATTATCGAAAATACCCACAAAATTAGGGTTGTTCTTAAAATCGTCGGCACCACAAGCCATGTGCTCTATTTTCCACAGATTGGGCTCTTTTACTCTTTGAAGCAGTTCGGTGCGGATGTTGAGCAGGGCCCATTGTCTAAAGGCTTCGTTATGCGAAAGTTCTGGAATCCAGCGGGTATGTGCCACGCCTTTTATTTCCACTCGACTTCCTCCCCGGCAGCTCACATTCACATCTTGTCTGCCAGCACCCATTCCAGTGCGCACTTTTCCAGTGCTTCTATTGAGAAAGCGGATATAATCGCAGCCTTCTTTCACTTCATCCGGATTTACAAATTCGGGATAGGTAACGGTTTCGATCAAGGGCATTCCCAGTCGGTCGGTTTTATAGGTTCGCACGTGTCCGATATCCGATATTTCGCGGCAGCTATCTTCTTCAATGCTGAGCTGGATGAGCCTTACTTTTTTGTTTTTAAGTTCAATTTCACCTTCCACCCCAATGATGGCTGTGCGCTGAAAACCAGTAGGAATACTACCGTCGAGGTATTGTTTTCGGGTAATGTGCACCTCGCCCACAATGTTGAGTTTCGATAGCAGCGATATTTCGATGGCTTCTTCTAAAGCTTGTTTGTTGATGGGAAAAGGAGGGGTATCATCCACTTCGTAAGTGCAAGTGGTGGCATGCTTCACGCGGTAAATGATCTCTTTGCGGGTTCTAAATTCCATGAGAGCCGTGCCATCATATTCTCCCAATTCGCTGAGGGTAGGACGCATGTGACGAACCAATTCAGCATCATAATCGTCGTGCTCGTGGAACCTACCTGCCGGGCAGTTGCAAAACAATTTTTTATCGGTGAGTAGCTGTTGATGCACTTCCAAACCCGACATAAAACCGATGCGGTCGTAATCGGCTTGGGTAGCTTCTTTGCGTGCTTTGTAGCCAATTTGTTGTTGAGTAAGTAAATAGTTTTCTTTAGGGTCGAATTTCGAATTCATTCAATCTTGATTTGTTAAGGTGTGGTGCTTAAAAAAGTTAAAAATGATGGACTTTTTATGCAGAGCTTAGGTCAAAAAAAATCGAAATTCGATTTGCTGAAATATAATATATCATTTGATTGTCAGGGGTTAATGAATTGGGTATTAACCAAAGAACGATGATTGAGTAGCAACGAATCAGGGCTTAAAATGCCTAAGATATCTGTCAATTATAGCCGCATAAATGTAGAGAAAAGCAAAATAGAGCTTTCGCCCTAACTGTTGATTTATTAACAAGATACGAACCCAATTTATCAATTGGATTAAAAACTTCAATAAAGAATAAATATTTAGCTCTACAGGACTTGATTTTTTTATTTTTCACCTATCTTTATAACTAGAAAGGTCGTCTATTATAAAACAGAGAATCTTAAAATATTTAAGCAAAAATAGGGTAAGAATATAATCATATCAAAGATTTTCTACTAAGGCAATAGTTCTAAAGAATGCGTTTAAACCAAAAAGGAGTAGCTATGAAAAAATTAATAGTTGTTGGAATCGATTTTTCGGAAGGTTCAATCGGGGCACTGCATTTTGCCATACGAATTGCCAACGCTATCAAAGCCAATGTAATGCTGGTATGGGTTGATAAGAAAAAACTATCAGGATCGGTTTATAGCAATGCCTTTGATCCTCGATTGGAAGCCAAAAAGCGCTTTGAGGCTATTGTTGAAAAATGTGCCTTTTCCCTCACCGGAGGTAAATTCCTTTTCAAGATGCGCAATGGAAAAGTTCACCGCGAGATTACTAATCAAGCCAAATATCATGATGCAGTAATGATTGTGGCAGGTACGCATGGTGCTTCAGGCTTCGACGAATTCTGGATTGGGAGCAATACTTATAAAATTGTGGCCAATGCCGAATGTCCTGTGATGACCATAAGGTATGATGAGGATTTTCAGAAACCCATTCGTAACATATTGATGCCCTTAGACAGCACTCGCGAAACCCGCCAAAAACTACCCTTTACCGCCATGCTTGCCAAAAGCATAGGGGCTTCCATTCAAATACTCTCCATCTATACTTCAAAGGTGGATACCATTCGTACCTTGGTGGATGATTACACTACCCAAGCGGCCAAGTATCTCGAAGAACTTGAAATTGACTTTACTACCGATACCATTGAAGTGGAAAATATTACTAATGGCACCTTGGATTATGCCTCCGCACACGAAACTGATTTGATAAGCATCATGACCGATCAAGAGTCTTCGCCCATGAATTTGTTCCTTGGCCCCTATGCCCAACAAATGGTGAATCATAGCCCTTTCCCGGTATTGAGTATTCGTTCAAAATCAATTTATGATTATCAAGCAAAATAATAGTATATTTGGCTGGATTTTTTTTAAATCAATAATGTATAGTGTAATCGCAGTAAACCCTTTTATTTAGGTATGCAAAATTTAAAAATAGAAATGACTCGAAGTTTTTTATACTTGGTTTTAGTGCTTGTTATTTTGGGAAGTTCTTTAGGGCTTTTGGCTCAAAATACCGACACCAGTTTTGTTAATTCCAATATTGTATATCACCAAGATGCACGCATTACCGCACTTTTATTAAAAAGTAAAGTGGTGAACGAAGTTCATCCTAAAGTAAAGGGTTATAGAGTGCAAATTTTTTCCGTTTCGGGCACCAGCTCAAAGGATAAAGCCAATAAAGTTAAAGGGGACTTTCTGATAAACCATCCTCAAGATTTGGTTTATATCGTTTATCAAGCTCCATATTTCAAGGTTCGTATTGGAAATTTTAGAGATATTTTCGATGCCAATGCGTTTCTGGTAAGTTTACTTAGTGTGTTTCCTTATGCCTTTGTGGTGGAAGACGAAGTGGTGCTCCCTGAACCCATAACATCTCCTTTGGTTATTGAAGGGTTGACGCCCTAATTTAATAGAATTTGGTATTATAAAATTAAAGTTGATTAATAAATTTAATAGCTTATGAATGAAATTTTGGTAGGATTTGATTTTTCAGAATCAGCAAAAAATGCCCTAGATCATGCTGTTAGTATGGCCGAAAAATTTAAAAGTCATTTACTTTTGGTTTGGGTTGAAGATAAGGATTCCATTCGTCAACTTGGACTCAAAAATGAGGCCGATATTCCACAGCACATTCAAACGCGATTTCAAGAGTTAATTGCAGGCTATGTGCATCAAATACCCGCTTCACGCATCGAAATAGAAATACGTAAGGGCGTAGTTTACAAAGAAATAGTAGCTGTTGCCCACGAGAAGCAAGTGGATTTGATTGTGGTGGGAGCACATGGAGTAAGTGGCTTAAGAAGGTTTTTTATGGGCGACAATGCCAACCATATTATTGCTGAGGCCAAATGCCCCGTGTTGAGCATCAGAGAAAATAGAGATTCAACTCGGGAATTAAAAACCATTGTTGTGCCCATAGATAGTTCTTTGGATACACGTCAAAAGGTGCCTTTGGCTGCTCGTTTTGCTTACCTTTTCGATGCTGAAATTCATATTCTTGGAATATACTTTTCGGAGGTAGGTACCTTGCGTAAGAGAGTGAACAGTTATGTGGAGCAAACCGAAGCCTTCTTCGAAAAGAGCGGTATTCAGAAGATAACCATTAGCTATACCAAAAGTGACAATGGCGCTCGCACCATCATGAACTATGCCAACAAAGTCAACGCTGGACTCATTGTTACCATGATTGAAACCGAAAGTCAATCGATGGATTGGTGGTTAGGCTCCCAAGGCCAACAAATGGTAAACCAAGCCACTGCACCCATACTCAGTATCACCAATAAAGAGATCATGCGTAGCCGACCTGGCATGTAGGTTGTTTCGATATAAACTAAAAAAGCACCCAAAAGGTGCTTTTTTAGTTTTGATTGGTTTATTATTATGACTGTATTCTAAAATAGAATAGATAACTACGCAACATACTAAAATTTGGTATAATGGACATTTTTCATGCTAAAAACCTCCACATGGGCTAATTTTATTAGCTTTGCAGCAAATCAATGGTTATGAATAAAAAAATCGTAGAAAACCAGAGCTCACTGCGATTTTTAAGCAATAAAAAATTGGGATTAATTTCTATTTAAAGCATTTAGCTCCTCAAAAGCGCGGAGCAAACGATTGGCCGTGGCAATTTCTGATTCACGCATCCACTTACGAGGATCGTAATATTTTTTGTTGGGTTTATCTTCTCCTTCAGGATTGCCAATTTGACCTTGTAAATAGGCATGGTACTTCTCAACATAATTTTTAACGCCTTCCCACGCAGCCCATTGGGTGTCGGTATCAATGTTCATTTTGATAACGCCATAACTGATGGCTTCTTTTATCTCTTGAGGTTCTGAACCGGACCCGCCATGAAACACAAAATTCACAGGTTTGTCGTCGGTGTTGAAGTGTTTTTGAATGTATTTTTGGCTGTTGTCCAATATCTTAGGAGTAAGATGTACATTGCCGGGTTTGTAAACGCCATGCACATTTCCGAAGGAAGCAGCAATGGTAAAATTATCGCTGATCTCACGCAATTCCTTGAAGGCGTATGCCACATCTTCGGGTTGGGTATAGAGTTGCGAATTGTCCACACCGGTATTGTCCACACCGTCTTCTTCGCCACCGGTAACTCCCAATTCTATTTCCAAAAACATGCCCATACGACTCATGCGAATGAGGTACTCTTTGCAGATGGCAATGTTTTCCTCAAGGCTTTCTTCTGAAAGGTCGAGCATGTGTGAACTGAAAAGAGGTTTTCCATAATTTTCAAAAAATTCTTCCCCAGCTTCCAAAAGGCCATCAATCCAAGGCAATAATTTTTTAGCGGCATGGTCGGTATGGATAACGACAGGAACGCCATATAATTCGGCCATTTGATGAATGTGCATGGCTCCAGCTATGGTTCCGGCGATGGCAGCTTGCTCCTCTTTATTATCAAGGAATTTACCTGCATAAAAGGCTCCACCTCCATTAGAAAATTGAATAATAATCGGACTTTTGGCTTTGGCTGCGGCTTCTAAAGCAGCATTTACCGAGTCGGTGCCCACCACATTTACTGCGGGCAAGGCAAAATTGTTGGCCTTTGCAATTCTGAAAATTTCATGCAAATCGTCACCGTAAACAAATCCGGGTTTCACTTTATCGAAAATTTTTTCTGACATGGTTTATATTTTTTGAGTTATTAATTTTAACTTCGTGACCACAAAAGTACAATAATTCCTTTGCCATTTTTTCAATCTGATTTTTCGTTTATTTTGTTATGCCTAAAAAGGAATGTATTTTTTTTGAAAAACACTTTTTGTGTTTTGTATAAGTTATAGATATTCAAATATTTAAAAATTTTCTATGAATCATTTTAGCTTGGTTTTTAGCTTGGTTTTTTTAATGATTTTTACCAATTCTACCGTAAAAAGTCAAGATACCACCTATGCCCGCCAGTTGATGCTTCACCTGGGGTCAACTGAGTTGGCAGGTAGAGGATATGAGCGGGATGGAAGTTTGAAGGCTGCGGCCTATTTGAAAGAGCAGTATAGCCAAAATGGGGTTGCGGCTTGGGATACTAGTTATTTTCAACAGGTGCCAATGAATCAAAACCTTTTTCAACATCTCGGCGTTTTATCCATTGATGGTCAAGTTTTAATTCCTGCCCAAGATTTTTATGTTGCCAAAGCCAGTAGCTCACTCAAAGGAACCTACAAACTTTTGTATCTTAACGACAGCCTGTTTGCTCATAGCCCCAAATACCGTAACAAAATTTTACGCAAAAACCTGACCTCCACCTTTGTGGTTTCGCAAGACCCTAACTTCAAAGAGCGCTATGATTTTCCTGTTCCAGTGGCTGGAATCATGGTTTTACATGATAAATCCATTGGCTATTGGCATTTGCGCCGAGCCACCCGACCTTTGAATCATGTGGTGGTGGAGGCTCTGCTCGAAAAAGTGGGTGCAAAGGCTCGTAAAATTACGTTGGATGTGGAAACTCAATTTCAAGAGGATTATCCGGCGGTGAATGTGATAGGAAAAGTGGAAGGCAAAGGGAATACGGATACCGTGATTGTTTTGGGAGCGCATTACGATCATTTAGGCGCCATGGGCGAAACTGTTTACTTTCCCGGTGGCAACGACAATGCCAGTGGTGTGGCCATGATTATGGATTTGGCCCGATATTTTGCAAAGCCCGAAAATCAACCTCATTACGATTTGGTATTCATAGCTTTCACTGGTGAGGAGGCTGGACTTTTAGGATCCACGCATTTTGCCAATCATCCGCTTTTTGACCTTAAGCTTTGCAAGCAAATGATCAACCTTGATATGGTGGGAACAGGTAGCACGGGTATTGTGGTGGTCAATGGGGTGCAGTTTCCCCAGCATTTCTTGAAATTGGACAGCATTAACAAACAATTCAATTTTCTAACCGAAGTGAAGCAAAGAGGCGAGTCGTGCAATAGTGATCATTGTCCGTTTTATCAAAAGGGAGTGCCAAGCTTTTTTATTTTTACCACAGGCGACGAATATCGAAAATACCATACCACCGACGATCTGCCGCAGAATGTGCCTTTAACCAAATACAATGAGCTATTTAAACTGTTGGCTCAATTTATTAAAAATTAAATTATTATGGCTCAATTATTTGTTGTTCCCACGCCCATTGGCAATCTCGAAGACATGACTTTTAGAGCGATTCGGGTATTAAAAGAGGCTGATTTTATTTTGGCTGAGGACACCCGCACCAGTCGAAAATTGTTGAGTCATTTTGATATTCCCAGTCCATTGGAAGCCTACCACATGCACAACGAGCATCAGCGACTCGATTCGTTGGTGCAACGCATAGCTCAGGCCCATCAGGTGGCTTTGATTTCTGATGCGGGCACGCCAGGGATTAGCGATCCCGGTTATTTGTTGGTTTCGAGTTGCATTCAAGAGGGCATCGATGTGGTGTGCTTGCCAGGAGCCACCGCCTTTGTTCCTGCATTGGTGATGAGCGGTTTCCCGACCGATAGCTTTGTGTTTGAAGGATTTTTGCCTCATAAAAAAGGACGGTTGGGACGCATCCAACGCATGGCACAATTGACTTCTACGGTGGTTTTATACGAAAGCCCCCATCGATTGCTCAAGACCTTACAGCAAATGCATGAAGTGATGGGCGACCGAAGAAGATGCGCTGTAATTCGCGAAATATCAAAGATTTATGAGGAGGTACAAAGAGGCACTTTTGCTGAAATGTTGGAATATTTTGGAAAGAAGGAGGTTAAAGGCGAAATTGTAATGGTGTTGGAAGCTTTGCCCAAACGAAACCAAGAGGAAGCATAAAACGGTTGAAGATTGCTTAGAAATCGCCAAGGATTCTGAATAAATACAACGAGATTTAGAAGCCTTCACAAGGAATATAAATAGAAAAGGCCAACTCAGTAGTGAATTGACCTTTTTTGTTTTGAGTAAAACGCAGTATTTATTTCTTAAAGGGGTCGGAGTATGCCGGGTTGGTAAGTAAAGT
>DZDC01000014.1:0-24711 GCA_022736595.1 Draconibacterium orientale
AGTTATTAACATATTATCTTGATTATCAATTGAATAAGTAGTTTTTTTTAAAAAATTGTCATGTACTAAATTATTGAATAAACTAATTTAACAGGGGTGGGAATCCTCACCCCTGTTTTTAAATTGCAAGAGCCATGAAATACATTTTAATAATACTTTTCATTATTCCACTTATAGCCTTTACCCAGCAAAATTATATATACCAATATCAGGATTATAATAGTGGAAAAGGTAATATGAAAATGGAATTAAACAACCAGAATTTTCAATATGAAAATAAAACTCCTTACGCACAAAAGTCATCCAATGGAAACCCACTAAATCTAGGCTTTGGCTTTTCAAACAGCATGTACGACGAAAACATGAGCGGAGCTTATGATGTAGTGCAAACAGACTCATTCTATTATATTGCTGGCAGAACCCGTATTGGTGCTGGCTCATTGACAAATAACGAACTCATGTTTTCAATGAAACTCGATTTGCAGGGTAATGTGGTTTGGAAAAGAATGGATTCATTGTTGGATGCAAACCATTGGGATTTATACTACGGGCACGCACTTACTCAATTAGATAATGGTAATTTTGTTCAAGTAGCTATGTATGCAGAGTACGATACCATCAAATTAGCAGTCAATTATTTTCCATTACTGACTAAATTTGACGAAAGTGGAAATCTAATTTCGAAATTTGTAATGAACTATGATTCTATTTCAAATTGGGTTGATAGTACTACATTTACACCTTATGGAGGAATTTTTACGAAAAATGATGAAAACATTGTTTCATTTGGAATTCTCACCTCAAAAACTTGGGTTTGGCGAACTGATTATTCACATTATTTGCCCGATAGTCTTTGTATGGGGATGATCGAATTAGATTCTTCTTATAATGTAGTTAATTTCAAAACTTATTTAATCCCAGAATTTGGAAAAGATGTAATTGTTTATAACGGAGAAAAAACAAGGGATAATGGATTTTTGGTTACTTTATATTCTTATTCTAACCACCAAGACTTTATTATAAAAATAGATAGTAATTTAAATTATGAGTGGCATTATATGGCAGGGGATTCAATTATTCCAAATTGGAACCCAATAAAAGCCAGAGAAAGTAAAGCAGGAGGATATCTATTTGTTAGAGAATTTCCTGTCGATAAATTTGATAATCAGGGCGAAAAGAAAATTGCTTTTGGAAAGCTAAATAAACAAGGAGAACTCTTATGGGAGAAGAAATGTGATTTATATACCGACACCGCGCAGCCATGGAATGGAATTTATCGTATGCCCATGGGTATCATCGAACAGGATAATGGAGATATTTTGTTTTCAACCCGCATAAACCTTACCAATGGAGCGGGTTTAGTGCGCACAGATTCTTTGGGCAATATTAAGTGGTATCGCTGGATATTGGGGATGTATGGAGATGTTGGAAATCAAAACAATGCAGGAGGTATGTTTTTATTTAATATGCGCAAACCCATTGGCGAAGGAGCTTTATTAGTGGGTCACGCTGGATTTGGGAAAGCCCAACTTATCAGAACAGATAGTATGGGCTGCACCATGCCCAATTGTTTAGATACCATGTTGCACATCGGAATCGAAGAATTTGAAATCATGCAAAAGCAACAACTTATCGTTTATCCCAATCCAGCTCAAGAGCAGGTACAATTTGCCATCAATATTCAAGGCGAGAAGATAGATGCATTTGAGATATATGATAATAGCGGTCGCCTTATTGCACAACAAAAATCAGATAATTATCTGGTAAGCTTTTCGATCGTTGACTTGCCTCAAGGGATGTATATTGTTAAAATATTAAGTAACAATCAAAAACAGTTTGTGGGGAGGTTTGTGAAGGATTGATTGGATAATTAGGTAATGGGGTAATGGAACACGGATGACATAGATCAGACTGACTTACCCTAATGTAGGAATTAGCGAAAATTAGCCTAATTCGCGAGAATTTGCGGACAAATCTCTACTTCCCATCAATTCCCGCATTACCCCATTACCGCATTACCGCATTATCGCATTATCGCATTACCGCATTATCGCATTATCGCATTCCCCCATTCCCCCATTCCCCCATTACCGCATTCCCGCATTAAAAAATTACCAAACTCCCTTTCACTTTTTTCCAGCTGCCTTTTCCTTCTATCTTTGCATTCAATTTAAAACTTCAATTTATGTTTCCTACTTTAGGTCATCTTATCAATTATCTGCTGGGCACTCATATCAATTTTCCAATGCCAACCTATGGTTTTGTTTTGGTTATGTCTTTTTTAACTGCGGGGCTTGTATTGCATTGGGGGCTAAAACGTAAGTTTCAATTAGGTCTTCTAGTTTCTCACGAAGATCTGGAGCAAGTGGGTGGGCCTATCAATTATTTTGATTTAGCTTTAAATGCGATCTTTTATGGAGTTGTGGGATTTAAGTTTGGGGGTATTGTTACAGATTATCAGAGTTTTGCCAATGGTGTAAGCGATTATATTCTCAGCTTGCAAGGCAATGTGTTGATGGGTTTCTTGGTGTTTGCTGGTAGTATTTATTATTTCTATCGTGAGGCTAAGAAGGTGGAAGCAAAAGAAAAAGTCTTCCAAAAAGTAATGCGTAAACCCCAGGATATTACTATCAATATTGTGATGGTGGCCATGTTTTCGGGAATAATTGGTGCCAAAATATTCGATATTCTTGAAAATTGGAGCTCCTTTGCCAAAGACCCTATAGGAATGCTCTTTAGTGCTGGAGGGTTTACTTTTTATGGTGGATTGATTGTGGGTGCTGCAACTGTAATTTGGTACTTACGCAAGCGAAACATGGTGAATTTCCATACTTTAGATGCAGCAGCGCCAGCCATTCTCGCTGCTTATGCTGTGGGTCGATTGGCTTGCCTTCTTAGTGGTGATGGTTGTTGGGGAATCCCCAATCCTGATCCCAAGCCCGAGTGGTTGGCTTTTTTACCCAATTGGATGTGGGCTTACGATTTTCCGCACAATGTGATCAATGAAGGACATAAAATCATGGGTTGCGAAGGCGATTTTTGCTATGCTTTGGATGTTCCTGTGTTTCCTACCATGTTTTACGAATCGGCCTTGAGTGCATTATTTTTTCTGATATTAATATCGCTCCAAAATCGAATAAAACTTCCTGGTACCTTATTCTTTATGGCCCTTTCGTTCAATGGATTGGCGCGGTTTTTTATTGAGAAAATTAGAGTAAACAACAAATATAACCTCGGTACTTCCAATTTTACTCAAGCTGAGTTAATTTCTACCTTGTTGTTTTTTGGTGGTTTGGTGGGTGTTTATATTCTATTCCAACTTCGAAAAAAGGGAAAAATTTAGAGGTGGCTTGTAATGGAATAAACTAACTCTTTTAGCGTTATTTCTTTTGTTGCTATTTTATACCTTTGCCAAGTTTTGAACCGCTGTTAAATGAGTCTTAAATCCATCTTTGTAAGTTTCTTTGTTTTAAATATTCTTTTCTTGGCTGCTCAAGATAGTTTGCGTAATCATGCCCATTTTGATTCTACTCACATACGTTATTATTTGCCTAAAGGTGCTTTTAGTCAGCGCGATACTTTAGCTTTAGATACCACTTTATTTCAAACCCAACGTTACGATCCCCGCACTAAGGAATTGGATATTTCTGCAACTACTATTACATTGGGAGGTCCGGTTCGCAATCTCTATTTTAAAGAAATGAATTCCTCCCTTCAGCTGGGTGAGTCTTATTTGCAGCCTTATTTTTATACCAACGCAGCTTTACCTCGTTACTCCAATGTGAAAGTACCCTATTCCGAAATATTCTACACCATTGGGCCTCAAGCCGAAAATGCCTTAAATGGAGTGCTTGCAGCCCAACCCAACAGCCAGTTGTATTATGGGACCGACTTCGCAGTTCAAAGCACGGTGGGACTATTTTATAATCAAAGAGTAGTTAATTCGCATTTTAGAGGAATTGCCCAATACAACACTTTAAATAACAGGTATAGTGTTGAATTTCAGTATATTTATAATAAAATGAAATTTGGCGAAAATGGTGGAATAACCTATGATACCTACTATACCGATAGCACCAAATTTACTCGAGGGATTATTCCCGTGAACCTAAATTCGGCTCATAATCAAGTTCGGTCGCATTATATTTCTTTAAATCAATATTACAATTTAGGATACAGAGGCAACGATTCCACCCAAAGCCGTTATTGGGCAAAGGCGTATTTAAAAACCCAAGTTCATCGAAGAAACCGAATCTATTTCGACGAAAATTGGAATGACAGCTATTATCAGAATGCCTTTAAAGATACTGTCCGAAGTTATGATTCTCTCTTTATAGGTGAGTTTATTACCGATTTCGGTTTTACCAATTTTGAGCCCAAAAAACATCAATATATTGTTCTAGATTTTGGTTTAGCCTACCGGTATCAGAGTTATTATGAGGGAGTTGAAACCTATTTTTTTAATTATTTGCAGCCCCATGCCGATATGCTTATCGACTTTTATAAAGTGAATCTTGAAGCTGGTTTTAAATACATGATAAAGGTTGAAAATCAGCAGACTTTTAACTGGGGGGCCAACGATTTTAATTTGTATGGTAAACTCAATTTTCCATTGAGCAAGCAAATAAAATGGACTTTGGGAATGAAGATGGATTTGGTTTCCCCTGAAATTATGGCATATCGGTTGAGTACCAACCATTTTATGTGGCAAAATAGCTACGATAAACAGAAGCATCTGGAGTTTAATGCCACTGCTTTTTTTAAAGGCTATCAACTTGAAGGAGCGTTACATACCCTCAACGATTACCAATATTTCGACAGTATTAGCATGCCCCAACAATACAGTGGAAGTTTGGCCGTGTTGGCGGTTCAATTCAAAAAGCGTTTTAAATTTAAAGGATTTGGCACCGACCTTATGGGCTTGTACCAACAGTCGAGTAATCTATCCGTTTTGCCATTACCCAAATGGACAGCTAAAGCCAATATTTATTTTAGCTTTCCCCTGTTTAAAGGAGCATTAATTGTACATCCTGGTTTTGATGTTACTTTAATGCAGGCCTATTATGCGGCAGCCTACAATCCCGTTTTGATGAACTTTTACAACCAAAATACAACCCAACTCGACCGTCAATTTTGGGTGGATTTTTATATCAATTTTAAAATTAAACGGGCAAGGGTATTTGTAAAATATCAAAATCTTGCAAGCCTATTAGGCGATTATAACTATTTTACTGTTCCCCATTACCCCATGCAGGACGCGGTTTTTAAGATAGGAGTGAGCTGGAAGTTTTTTGATTAAGATGTCATAATGACATAAAAAGTACATATCTAGATTTTGGCATATATTTAGACAAAGGGGTGCAGGCTAATCACCAAAAAAGAAGTATCTTAGCCATCTATAAATAGAATAATTTAAAATTTTATATACAATGTCACAAGAAGTAGAAAAAGTAAAGAGCTTTATTATTGGCTCAGGTCCAGCAGGTTATACTGCTGCTATTTACACTAGTAGAGCAAATTTATCTCCCATCGTTTACCAAGGAATGGAACCTGGCGGACAACTTACCACCACCACAGAAGTTGAAAATTTTCCTGGTTATCCTGATGGCGTAGAAGGCCCAGCCATGATGGAAGACCTTCGCAAACAAGCCGAACGTATGGGTGCTGATATCCGTTGGGGTTTGGTTACCTCGGTCGATTTTAGTCATCGTCCCTTTAAAATTAGCACCGACGATGGTAAGCATTTTGAAGCCGAATCGGTAATTATTGCCACGGGTGCAAGTGCAAAATACCTGGGTTTAGAATCTGAAACCAAATTCCGTGGAGCTGGTGTTTCAGGTTGTGCCACCTGCGATGGTTTCTTCTATAAAGGGAAGCCTGTAGCCGTGGTTGGGGCTGGTGATACTGCTGCTGAAGACGCGCTTTACCTGAGTAAAATTGCCTCTAAAGTGTATATGATTGTTCGCCGCGATGCTATGAGAGCCTCTAAGGTTATGCAAGATCGGGTGATTAAAAATCCTAATATTGAAGTCATTTGGAATTCGGTGACCAAAGAAATTTATGGTACTGAGCAAGGTTTTATGAAGGCCGTCAAAGGTGCTATATTGACCAATGTGGTTACCGGTGAAGATCGCAAGATTGAAGTGGATGGATTTTTTGTGGCTATTGGTCACAAGCCTAATACCGAGCTTTTTAACGGTCAAATTCAATTGGATGAAGAAGGCTATATTAAAACCATTCCTGGTACTACCCAAACCAATATCGAAGGTGTTTTTGCCGCAGGAGATGTACAAGATCATATCTATCGCCAAGCCATTACCGCTGCCGGAAGTGGTTGCATGGCCGCCATTGAATCGGAACGTTGGTTACAAACTCAAGATTAAGAATAAATTGATATCAACTTAAAGGCGGCTCCTTGAGCCGCCTTTTTTATTTATATCAAATGACTCAGAAAATTGTCTTTATGGATGATTTCAAAGCTTGAATTGGGATAGGTTTTAAGCCATTCGGTTTGAATTTTCATTTTATCGGAGTTCCATTTATACTCAAATCCATATAATTTTGAGTCGCGCTCTTCCACCATGTCCACTTCCTTTTGGTCGTAGGTTCTCCAAAAATAGTAATTATTGATGTTTTCTTTATAACTCTGACTTTTAATTCGTTCGGTAAACATAAAATTCTCCCATAGCATCCCAACATCATTGCGTTGGGCAATGGGATTGAAATTATTGATGATGGAGTTTCTTATTCCATTGTCGTAGAAATAGTAGCGTGAGGTTTTAACGACTTCTTTTCGTAGATTTCTTGAGAAGCCTCTTACTTTCTTTATCACAAATGATTTTTCGAGTAGGTCGAGGTATCTTTCAACAGTTATTTTCGACATTCCAATGGCATTCCCCAATTCGGTTAAGGAAACTTCATTCCCAATTTGAAAAGCAATGATTTGCAATAAATCAAATATTTTATCCGAATTTCTAATGTTTTCTAACTCTAAAATGTCTTTTAACAAGTATGAATTTCTTAACTCATTGAGATACTTAGCTTTTTCTGTGGTGCTTTCTGAGGTCAACACTTCTGGATACATGCCATATACCAGATAATTGTTTAAATTTTCAATAATTCTCATTCCTCCAATTTGCTGATTCAATTCAAAAATGGAGATTGGAAATAATATATTTGAAATATTTCTACCTGTCAACGGCTCTCCAGTGTAATTTGAAAGATGGAAGGATGAAGATCCTGTGGCGATAATGATGGCATCGGGCATGTTATCAACCAATATTTTTAAAGCCCAGCCGATATTGTTTATGCGCTGAGCTTCGTCAATAAAGATGAGGTCGTAGGATGAAAACGCACTTAAAATGAGTGTTTTATCTTCAGAACTTAATAAGTTTCTAAGTTGAACATCGTCACCATTTCCCAAATAATTATGACCTATATTGGTGGAGATAAGTTTATTTAATAAGGTAGTTTTCCCAACTCGTCGGGGACCATACACCATATTTACTTTTCCTTTAGTAAAAAAATTGGGTCTGTTTTCAAAAATTCGAGTGTACCACATATTGACTTAATTTGTGCAAAGGTACACTCTTTAAGCTTTAATCGTACACAAAAAGTAAAAATTAACTAAATTCAGTCACTAAAGTGACTGAATTTGCCTAAATTCAGTCACTTTAGTGACTGAATTTAGTTAAAATGATAAGATTTTCAGGAACGTCATCGCTATTTTACTTAAACATTTCATCAATCAAATCTTTGTAAGCCTCCATCACCTTGGGTCGGCGAACGCTCATTTTGGCAGTAACCAAACCGCTATCCACATTCCATTCATCGGCTACCAATTTGAAAACTTTGATTTGTTCAGCACTGCCAAATTGTTTATTATATTTATTTAATTCTTCTTTTATTTCTTTAAGAACATCCTCGCGCTTAATGATTTCTTGTGGTGCGGGGCAATTTTCGTTCTTCAATTTGCACCAGTCTTTGAGGTGTTCAAAGTTGGGAACAATAAGCGCACCGGCAAATTTTTGGTTCTCGCCCACAACTACAGCCGTGTCGATGAAAGGGGATTCTTTTAGTTTTTCTTCAATGTGACTTGGTGCAATGTATTTGCCCATGCTAGTTTTGAAAAGATCCTTTTTTCTACCTGTGATTCTAAGAAAGCGACCTTCGACCAATTCGCCAAGGTCTCCTGTGTGCATCCAACCGTCGGTAATAGCCTCGGCGGTCAACTCTGGTTCTTTATAATAGCCCAACATAACAATGTTTCCTTTGGCCAAGATTTCGCCATCCTCGGCTATTTTTACTTGAACATTTTTTAGTGGAGGACCCACGGTGCCAATATAACTGTTGTTTTTGCCCCAGTCATTAACAGCAATTACGGGTGAAGTCTCCGTCATGCCATAACCTTCGAGGGTAGGAATGCCAGCTGCGTTGAAAAGTCGGTTTAAACGGGGCTGTAAAGCGGCTCCACCACTGATTAACACTTTCATATTTCCTCCTAAAGCTTCTTGCCATTTTACAAAAACTAGTTTTCGGGCTAGCTTGAGTTGAAGGTTGTATAGCGGGCCGTTTTCGCCTTTGTTGTCGTATTTAAGACCAAGATTTAGAGCCCAATAAAATATACTTCGTTTAATGCCCGTAAGTTGTGACCCTTTATTCTCGATTTTATCGTAAACTTTTTCGAGCAATCGGGGCACGGTGGGCATGATATCGGCTTTTATTTCTTTTACGTTATCCACAATTTTAGCCATGCTTTCGGCATAGTATATTCCAATGCCGAGGTATTGAAAAAGGTAATTGATGGTGCGTTCGTAAATATGACATAAAGGCAAATAGCTGAGCGCTTTTCCTTCAGGACCGGTGGGAGGAATGTTGATCAGATCCATCATATTACTGAGAATGTTTTGATGACTCAACATGACTCCTTTCATATTTCCTGTGGTGCCGCTGGTGTAAATAATGGTGGCTACATCTTCCTTTTGAATTCCCTTTTTAATGGTTTCAATAGTAGCACTTTGGTCTTGTTTTTTGCCAAGTTCAATTATTTGTTGGTAATGGGGCAACTCGCTATGATCGGTAAAAGAATAAACGGATTTCACGCTTGGACATTTGGGAAGGATATCTTTAATTTTGTGTATCAGATTTCCTTCGATAAACACCATTTGAACTTCGGCATGGTTAAAAATGTATTCATAATCCGAGGCCCCAATGGTAGGATAGATGGGCACATGGATGGCTCCCACTTGCATCATGGCCATATCCACAAAATTCCATTCGGGTCGGTTGCTGCTGATGCTGGCAATTTTATCGCCTTTTTGAATTCCTAAACTCAAAAGTCCCGCGCTGAGGTTATTAACGATACTTTCGTATTCGGTTGCTGGATACGATCTCCACTGATCATTTACTTTGTGGCTTAAAGCGTCACGTTTCCACGAAAACTGCTCGAGATACCGAGGCATGATGTCAAAAAGGCGTTCTACATTCATAGGTAAAGGCTTTGTTTTTAGTTTGCGGTTATGGTTAATTGTTGAATTTCAGTGTAATATTTACTAAATTTCAAATTGGTGGAGGCAAAAATAGAAAAAATGGGATTAATAACTACTGCCTATAAATTAAACTTGCTGCCGCCTGAGCGGTGGGCATAATGGTCAAATCATTGATAGTAACGTGTGACGGTAAATTGATGCAATAATAAATGGCATCGGCAATGTCTTCGGGGCGAAGGGGTTCAAATCCATCATAAACTTTGTCGGCACGAGCATCATCTCCTTTAAAACGAACGTTTGAAAATTCAGTTTCAACGGCACCAGGGGCAATCTGTGTTACCTTGATTCCATACTCAACCAAGTCTATCCTCATACTTTTGGTAAGAGCATCCACTCCAAATTTGGTGGCGCAATACACGTTTCCATTCACATAGGTTTCTTTACCTGCAATGCTGCCAATATTGATGATGTGACCTTGCTTACGGGCTACCATTTTGGGTGAAATTAATCGCGTTACGTAGAGCAATCCTTTCAGATTGGTATCGATCATGCGTTCCCAGTCGTCGATGACGCCTTCGTGAATCTTATTCAACCCTACGGCTAATCCGGCATTGTTGATTAAAATATCAATATCCGAAAAGGCTTCGGGAATACTTTCGATGGCTTGCGTGACGGCTTTTAAATTGGTAACGTCAAAGGGAAGAACTAAGATTTCAGAATTGAATTTTGATTGTAGTTCGGCCTTTAATTTTTCAAGCCGATCGGCTCTTCGACCCGTTAAAATGAGTCGATGTTCGTTGGCTGCCATTTGCCATGCACAGGCGTATCCAATGCCTGAAGTAGCTCCTGTAATAAATATGGTTTTTTGCATTTTTATATAAATTGTATTGATGGGGCTAAATTAGTTTTTTTGACGATTCAAAATGGATTGTTTTATTGCTTCACACAAGTGATCTAACTGGTATTCCCTCTGGAACCTATGCTTTTGATGAAATGTCAGGTAATGCTCTTACTTATGATGATGGTATTTTATTAATCAACTTCAACTTTGATGATATGACAGGTAGTTATTACGAAATCGATGGGGGAAGTTTGGTTGTAGTGCGAACAGGGGCTATTTACGAATTTACTTTTACTGGGAGTGCTTCTGACGATCAAGGCAATTCAAAACCTGTTAGTTTGTATATGAAATCCACTCCAATGTTTTTGATGGAAGACGCAAAAAGCAGAATATTTGGACGATAGGTTCTATAAAATTCCTATCGAAAGATTCTAATAAATATTAAGAGTCAATTAGTCGCAGGATTTGATATTTGAGGTACATTTGCACCGTAAATGTAGTTCTTAACCTAAATACATTAATCTCTTTATTAATCAATTAACCTAAATTATTTACTATGAAAAATTTGAAATTTCTTTTTGTGCTTGCCCTTTTGGCAACCGTAACTCTTGTGGGATGTGAAAAGGATCCAGTAGAAGAAGACCCAACTCCTGTGGTCAAAGAAAATCAATTTACTCATGATGGTACCAAATACGCCTTGAGCAATATGTATCTTATGAAATATGGAATGACAAATCCCAATGGACCTTCCTATAATTTTGACTTTTTGGCCACTTCTTCAGGTATTACCTATGATGTAACTGAAGATGAATTTGGTGGACAAGGTGATGCTGTGTATTTTGAGATGTTCTCTGCTGATAGCACTGGTATAGCTTCAGGAACATATACTTTAGATTCAAACCAAACTGGCAATGCCCTTACCTTTAGTGCGGGTGAATGTTTTATCAATTTTAGTCCAACTAGTGGTAGCGGCGATATGTATGAAATTGCAACGGGTAATATTGTTGTGGTTAGAACTGGAACTACCTATGAATTTACATTCAATGGTACAACTGTTAACAATAAAGCATTCACTGCCTATATGAAAGCTACTCCAAAGGTGCTGGATTATTCCGATACGAAATCTAAGAATTGGAAAAAGTAATTCTTTGATATAATCTAAAAAGGGGGAAGTTTCCGTAGCGGAAATTTCCCCTTTTTCGTTTATAGTTCTTTAAGCCGCAGGCACTTATGTCGCGACGACATAAAAATCTTGAAGGTAAAGTCAGGCACTGGGTCAAAACCGGCTGTTCCCCAAGGCTGACATCGTGCCAATCGATCTAAGGTCAGTATTCCACCATTGATTAATCCGTGTTGGCTTAAAGCTTTCAATCCGTATTCAGAACAGGTGGGATAATGCCGACAGGCCGCAGGAGTTAGAGGTGAAATGACGTACTTATAAAAATGGATAGGTAAACTAGCTACCTCAATCACCCAACGTGGATTCTTAGACTCCTGCTTATTCATTTTTATAATTATTTAAACCCTCTTTGTTTGCGAATGCTTTCGTAGGCTTGATTCAAACTTTGAAACTTCTCTTCGGCTGCCTTTTGATATTCGGCCCCCAAGTGACTTACTTTATCAGGATGGTATTTTATGGCCATTTTGCGATACGCTTTTTTCACTTCCTCATCGGTGGCTGAGGGTTCAATTTCCATTATTTTATAAGCACTTTCATTGTTTTTTATAAACATGGCTCTAATGGATTCATAGTCGTATTGACTAATGCGTAGCGCTGAGGCCAACTGTTTTAAAAGGTGATCTTCGGTGCTGTCCACCTCTCCGTCAGCCATGGCTATTCCCCAAAGAAAATGATACAATTGAAGTCGCGAGGCATGATCCATGAACTGACTAATCTGTGTGGCAACTTGCTGAGCTGGGATTTCTTGCTTTAGAATTTCACGCAAATCGAGTAAGTAAGCGGCACCTTTGTCGGGACCAAACTGACGATTTAGAAAATCCCGTATAAAATCCAATTCCGACTTTAATACCTTTCCATCGGCTTTCATTACCGCAGCCGAAAGAACCAATAAACTTGCCGCAAAGTTATCTCTTGAAGTGCCACTTCTGCGCGAAGTCCCCGCAGTGTTGGGATCAAATTCATTTTCGGTGGATGTACGATCAAACATCGACCCAAAAGCAAAGCCTAAAACCGCACCAATGGGACCTCCAAATGCCCAGCCTAAACCTCCACCAATCCATTTTCCAAATCCTGCCATAAAGTTTTCTGTTGTTTTAAATGAAATGCAAAACTATACCTTTTGACCTAATCGCCAAGGCACTTACATAAATTTAACTAAAAAAGAGGTAACCCCTGTGTGACTTTCAATATAGTCCAATTCCAATGTTGAAATAAAAGCATTGAAGAATTAGGATTCTATTTCGGTGAATTTTATTCCAATATGTTCAAATATGGCCAAAATGGGTTAGGACTTATTTCCAGCAATAAATTGAAAATCAAAAAAAGAAGCAAGGAAATTTCCTCGCTTCTTTTGACTGATTATGGTGTTGATGTTATACCAATTGTATTAACAAAATAGTCCAAACTATTTTGTAAATTTACAATGGTTAATGCCGATAATACTTGAAAATAGTTCAATAAGACGAAGTCGAAATTGGACTATATTGAAAGTGACATCGGTATTAGTCAATAAAAGTATTCCATCCAAATTTGTCTTCCACCTCGCCATTTTGAATTCCTTGCAGCGTCTTGTACAATTGGGTGGATATGGGACCCGCTTTTCCATCCTTGCAATACAAATAGTCTTTGTTTGTATCCCTGTCGTGGATGCGTTTGATGGGTGAAATCACTGCGGCAGTACCGCATGCTCCCACCTCGTCAAAACTTCCCAATTCGTCCACTGTAACATGGCGACGTTCAACCACCAAACCCATATCTTCGGCCAAAGTACGAAGGCTCATATTGGTAATGGAAGGTAAAATAGATCCACTGTCTGGGGTGATATACTTGCCATCTTTTATTCCAAAGAAATTGGCTGGGCCAGCTTCGTCGATATAGGTTTTGGTTTTAGCATCGAGGAAAATGCTCGAAGCATATCCTTCGTGGTGGGCTCTTACGCCTGCTTTTAGACTAGCAGCGTAGTTACCTCCCACCTTTGCGTGGCCAGTTCCTAGGGGTGCAGCTCGGTCAAAATCGCGTACGATTTCCATTTCAACTGGATTAAAACCTTCCTTAAAATAAGGACCTACAGGAGTTACAAAAATTAAAAAGAGGTATTCGGTGGCGGGTCGAACGCCTACTTGAGGGCCAGAACCAATAAGCAACGGACGTAGATAAAGGCTGGAGCCAGTGCCAAAAGGTGGAATAAAATCTTCGTTGAGTTTAATCACTTTAACCATGGCTTTGAGAAACAATTCGCTGGGAACGGGTTCCATTAAAATAGCTTCAGCAGAAAGCTGCATTCGTTTTGCATTTTCTTCCCAACGGAAAACTCTGACTTTGCCATCTTTTCCTCTAAAGGCTTTCAATCCTTCAAAAGCTTCCTGTCCATAATGTAGAGCAGTGGCGGCCATGTGAATGTTTATGGTTTCTTCGCTACTCACTTCCAATGATCCCCATTTGCCATTGCGGAAATAGGTGCGTACATTATAATGGGTAGGAGTGTAACCAAAGGTGAGGTTTTTCCAATCTAAATTTACCATAGCTTGAGTTTTTGAGTTGTTAATGTTTGTAAAATGCGCCGCTAAAATAGACATTCAAAACTTGTTTTTGTAGTTGGACCATGCCATATCCTACATATTTATCATTGAAATTTATCTACTTAGTTGGCAAAAAATAAAAAGGAAAACTGCATTCACTTTGTTGTTTTACAATAGGGAATGCAGTCTTACTATGTTTAATCCAGTTCGTGTATTACCAAACCACTGCGAAGTTTAGGTTCAAACCATGTGGTTTTGGGAGGCATAATATTTCCAGTATCGGCAATATTGATAAGTTGTTGCATACTAACTGGATACAGGGCAAAGGCTACTTTCATATCGCCACCATCCACTCTTTTTTGCAACTCGCCCAAGCCGCGGATACCGCCTACAAAATCGATGCGTTTGGAAGTACGGAGGTCAGCGATACCTAAAATTTGATCTAATACCAAGTTTGAAAGAATGGTAACATCCAGAACACCAATGGGATCAGCATCATTATAAGTGCCATTCTTAGCTGTAAGTTTATACCAATCACCTTCGAGATACATGCTAAACTCATGAAGTTTTGAAGGAGAATAAATGGTTTTGCCCATTTTCTCAATATCAAAGTTGGTTTTAATTTTCTCAATGAGTTGAGCAGGAGTAAGGTTGTTGAGGTCTTTCACCACTCGATTGTAATCGATAATTTTTAATTGATTATCGGGGAAATGCACCGCCATAAAGAAGTTGTATTCTTCGGTGCCATTATGAGTTGGGTTTTTAGCGGCAAACTCTTTTCCAATACGTCCGGCTGCAGCGGTGCGGTGGTGACCATCGGCTACGTAGGTGAATGGTACTTGAGTGGCAAAAAGTTGCTCTAAACGTTGGTTGGTGGCAGGGTCGTTTACTACCCAAAAATGGTGACCAAAACCGTCTTCGGCCACAAAATCGTATTCTGCCTTTTGGGTTTTTACGATATTTTCAACCATGGTATCAATTTCTGGAACGGCTTTGTAGCTGAAAAAAACGGGCTCAATATTGGCGCGGGTAAAACGAGTAAGCACCATGCGATCTTCCTCTTTGTCGGGGCGGGTAAGCTCGTGTTTACGAATGATACCTTTTTCGTAGTCTTCGCAAGCGGCAGCTCCAACTATGCCATATTGAGTACGTCCGTCCATGGTTTGGGCATAAATATAAAATTTAGCTTCTTCCTCCTGACGCAACCAACCTTGTGCTTTGAAATTGTTGTAGTTTTTTACAGCGGTATTGTACACCAAATCGTCGTGGATATCGGTGCCGGTGGGGCAGTCGATTTCGGAACGGGTGATGTGGAGTAAAGAACAGGCTTTACCTTCAGCCATTTGAGTTGCTTCTTGTGAATTCATCACATCGTAAGGCAAACAAGCGAGTCTTTCAGCTATTTCTTGTGGAGGACGTAGTCCTTTAAAAGGTTTTACAATTGCCATATTATATTTGAAATTTTGGTTTAGTTTACTTTATAGGTAGTGTTACCATTTTTAATAAAATCCACAATTTGATCTGCAGCAGCCACTCCAGCATTGATGTTGGCTTCATTGGTTTGAGCCCCCATTTTCTTGGGTGTAAAGAAGCAACGTCCTGCCAATTTTTCGATGAATTGGGCTGCATTATCAGGAGCTATATCCGAAAGATATTTAAACTTGGGACGTTCGCTCATGAGTTGCATCAATTCCTCTTCATGAATGACTTCTTTGCGGGCGGTATTGATCAGAACACCATCATCGGGCATTTTAGAAAGCAATTGGTAACCAATGCTTTTCTTGGTTTTGTCGTTGGCTGGAATGTGCAGCGAAATGTACTGACAGGTTTCGTAGAGTTCTTCAACACTGGCAAGAGCGGTAACTCCATCGGCTTCGATGGCCTCTTTGCTAACAAAAGGGTCAAAGGCATATACTTCCATTCCAAAACCTTGAGCTATTTTGGCCACATATTTACCTACATTGCCATAAGCATGAATTCCTAAAGATTTGTTTCTGAGTTCGGTTCCGGTTTTCCCGTCGTAACCACCCCGAGCCATCATAACCATCATACCGAAGGCAAGTTCGGCCACGGCATTGGAATTTTGTCCGGGAGTATTCATTACCACTACTCCAGCTTCGGTAGCGGCTTTAAGGTCAATATTGTCGTAGCCGGCGCCAGCGCGAACCACTATTTTAAGGTTTTTGGCAGCAGCTAAAACTTCGGGGGTTACCAAGTCGCTGCGAACGATTACTGCATCTACATCAGCAATGGCGTTGGTAAACTGACTTACTTCAGTATATCTTTCGAGCAATACCATTTCAAATCCAGCCGCATCCAACACCTTTTTCATTTTGGTAATGGCTATGGGGGCAAAGGGTTTATCGGTGGCTATAAGAACTTTAGTCATAGGGCTAATTTTTAAATATCAATAAATTAGGCGTTTTTCATTTTGCGAAATTCTTGCATGCAGTCAACCAATGCTTGCACGCTTTCTTTGGGTAGTGCATTGTAAGTTGAAGCACGGAAACCACCTACAGAGCGGTGACCTTTGATGCCGTTCATGCCTTTAGATTTTGCAAATTCGAGGAATTCTTTTTCAAATTCTTCAAATCCATCGTTCATCACAAAGCAGATATTCATTATTGATCGGTCTTCTTTGTTGGCCACAGTGCTTTTAAACATGGGGCTGCTGTCGATTTCGTTGTAGAGAAGGGTTGCTTTTTCTACATTACGACGGTACATTTCGTTTACGCCACCTTCTTCTTTCATCCATTTAAGGGTTTGCAAAGCAGCAAAGATTGGAACCACGGGAGGGGTGTTGAACATGCTGTCGTTTTCGATATGGGTTTTGTAGTTAAGCATGGTTGGGATGTAACGTTCTGCTTTTCCAAGGATGTCTTCGCGTACTATAACGAAGGTTAGACCAGCGGGAGCGAGGTTTTTCTGAGCACCACCATAAATCAGCGCATATTTGCTAATATCCACAGGGCGAGAGAAAATATCGCTGGACATATCGGCTACCAAAGGAATGTTTACATCAAGATCGGTATGGATTTCGGTACCGTAAATGGTGTTGTTGGTGGTGATATGGAAATAATCTGCATCAGCAGGAACGGTATAATTTTTTGGGATAAAGTTGAAGTTGGCATCTTTAGAGCTGGCCACTTCTATCACTTCGCCAAGACCTTTGGCTTCTTTTAGGGCTTTACCTGCCCAAACGCCGGTGTTGAGATAAGCGGCTTTTTTGTTGAGGAGGTTAAAAGGAACCATGGCAAACTGAAGACTGGCTCCGCCACCCAAGAAAAGCACATGATATCCTTCGGGTATATTTAAAAGTTCTTTAAAAAGCTGTTGAGCTTCGGTATTCACCGACATAAACTCTTTATCGCGGTGCGAAACTTCCATAAGGCTGAGGCCGGTACCGTAAAAATTGAGGAGGGCTTCGGCTGTCTTTTCAATGGTGTATTGTGGCAATACTGAGGGACCTGCAGAAAAATTGTGCTTCTTCATAGCTTTATTGATTATGGTTATTTATTGAATGGTTTGTTGGTTAAAATACAGTAAATCACCTTTTTACTTAAAGGTATTTGGTCTTGCTAAGATGCATTATTTTTTCTTAAATTTTGTGTTTTTTAAAGCAAAAAATCACAATTCCGAATTGATAAAAGTTTAACCCCAATTCGATTTTGTAAAAGGCAAAATCAAGAGTCGCAGCAACGATTATATGATGCGGTTTACCGTAGGGCTATGTGTAAAAAGCCAGACCAATATCTTCCCAACAAAAAAAGCAGCCTTGAGAGCTGCTTTTAAAATTCTATATCTTTTTCAAAAATATTATTTAGAGTCGTAGGCCCATTTCAAGTAGATAGATCCCCAGGTGAAACCAGCTCCAAAGGTTGCAAGGATGAGGTTGTCGCCTTTTTTAAGTTCGTGCTCATAATCCCAGATGCAAAGGGGCAAAGTGCCAGCAGTGGTGTTGCCGTACTTTTCGATGTTGATCATCACCTTGTTAGGATCCAATCCCATGCGTTGAGCAGTGGCCGAGATAATGCGCATATTGGCTTGATGAGGCACAAGATAGGTGATGTCGTCGGAGGTAAGGTGATGTTTTTCCATCATCTCCACGCTGATATCGGCCATCTTCGAAACGGCCCATTTAAATACAGGCTGACCCTCTTGATAGATAAAGTGTTCACGGGCATCAATGCTTTCATGTGTGGGAGGCTTCACCGAACCACCTGCCTTTTGGTGCAAATGGTGACGGCCTACACCATCGCTTTGAAGCATCATGTCCACCACTCCTAAACCATCATAATTGGGCTCAAGAAGCACAGCGCCAGCACCATCTCCAAAGATTGGGCTTACTGAACGATCGGTATAATCCACGATGGACGACATTTTATCGGCGCCAACGACAATGGCTTTTTTGTACTGACCGCTTTCGATAAAGCGGGTTCCAGTGGCTAAGGCATATAAAAAGCCTGAGCATCCGGCGTTAATGTCGAAATGAAAACCGTTTTTAATACCTACTTTGTCGGCAATGATATTGGCGGTAGCAGGGAAAAGATGGTCAGGGGTAACTGTAGCACAAATGACCAAATCAATTTCTTCGGGTTTGGTGCCTGTTTTTCTTAAAAGTTCCTCCACTGCCTTGGCTCCCATAAAGGAAGTTCCTTCTCCAGGCTCTTTTAAAATTCTACGTTCGCGGATACCAATACGAGTCATAATCCACTCGTCGGTGGTATCAACCAATTTGGACAGTTCGTCATTTCCAAGAATATAATCAGGGACGTATCCCCCAATTCCTGTAATGGCTGCACTTGGTCTTTGCATGATTTTATAATTTATTTAAGAATAAAACAAAAAAGCAAAGTAATCGAATTAATCAATGTACTTTGCCGTTCCATGTTCTACAAAAAAACCATTATGCGATTGCTTCTTTCTCAATTGCCAATTGGCCTCTGTAGTGACCACAATTATCACAAACTCTGTGATAAAGCACTGAAGAACCACAGTTTGGGCAACTTACATAAGTAGGAGCCACAGCTTTGTAATGAGTTCTTCTTTTGTCACGACGGGTTTTTGATGTTTTTCGTTTAGGATGTGCCATAACTTTATTTATTTATCTATATTAATCTTCTAACTTTATATCTTTTAAACCTTCCCATCTTGGGTCGATCTCCTTTTTAACTAAATGTTTTTGCATCGATTTTAATATTACTGGATTACAGCCATAGCTTCCATCTTTCAAATCAAAATGCACTCTTTTGATGGGTATTTCAAGGAGAACATTCTCTAAGATGAGTTCGCTTACATCCAATAGATGCTCGTTTTCATCGAGATAAATAAGGTCGTCTTCCAAATTATCTGGTCGATCTCCAAATTTGTATATCTGTTGGTACTCCACTTCAATTGGATAATCAAAAGCTTCCAAACAGCGATCGCATATCAATTCCAAAGTACCTTGTATCTTTAGGTAGGCAGTCATCAAACGGGGCTCTTTGTCAAGCACCATTTTCACTTCCAGCTTTCCTCGTTCAACCAGATTGGTCTCCTTTGATTTAAAGAACGCATCATCAATGCTGAAGTCGTATTCATGTTTCCCAAGACTCAGTCCTTTAAACGGAATTATATATTCAACAAGACGCTCCATCATATAAAAATTGGGGCTGCAAAATTAGAAATTTTATTTATTAAATTACAATTTATTTACGATAAGTTTTTTTCGTTAAAATTCCAATGCTTTTTCGCTGTCCAAATTTTCTAAGATTCATGTTCACAGCAAGGTTTCATTAGAACTGTATTGGTTTCTTTCATTGGCTTTATATGGTTTTGCAATTCTAGTTTTTTGGCGGGTGGGCTGATGAATTTGATACCCAACTCCATTCCGCGAAGTATAAATAGAGTTCCAATAATCACTACTACATAAGGAATGGCTTTATTGACAAACCGTTTTACCCGTGCGCCTGCAATATTACCTAAAAGTGAAAGTAACAACATCATAGGGATGGTTCCCAAGCCAAAAAGAATCATATACATAACCGAGTCCGTCAAGCTGTCCTGACTAATGGCTCCCGCTAAAGCCATATATACCATGCCGCAGGGGAGGAGTCCGTTGAGGAGTCCTGTAATAAAGAGGGCTTTGTAACTGGCTTGACGAAAGTATTTTTGCAACTGTGAGCGTACTGCACTCATAAATTTGGAGTTGCCACTGCCACGGTAAAGGGTATGACTTAAACTGGGGAAAACCACCGTCGAAATCATAAATATTCCCATGATAATGGTAACCCAACGTTGAAATCCCGCCATTGAAAAACCAACCCCAATCAGTCCAAAGAGTAACCCCATGATGGCATAGGTGACCGTGCGACCAATGTTGTAAGTCAAACCTGAAATAATTCGGGTAGTCCAACTTTTATTGTTAAGAGGCAACGCAATGGCAATGGGTCCACACATTCCAATGCAATGAAATCCAGTAAGTAATCCTAATCCTAGTGCGGTGAAAAGTAGTTCCATTGATCTGTCTTAGTTGATAATAAGGGTTTGTTCAGTGTAATATTCTTCCCCATTTTGAACCCATTCAATCTTGAAAATGCAACGCGTTCCGCGAAGTAAACTGTCTTTTGAAATTTGCTGGATAAGGGCACTATCGGTGACAATTTTTTTCTCTTTATCTAAACGATAGTCGATGGGGAAAAATAGTAGAACGGTGCCTTTAGGCTTTGATATACTATCCAATCGGGGAAACTTAATAAGAATTTGGTCGTTGGTTTGACTGATGGATAAACCCTCCTCCAAGGCCTGTGTCCGTTGAGTTTTATCAATCATTTGTTGGTAATTAACACCCTTGGGATAATAATCGGGGGTTACCAAATTAAGCTCTTGCTTGCTGCTGATGATGACCAAGCTTATCATCCCGATTAAGAACAATGCCAAAGTGATGGCGATTCCAGTTCCCCAATTGATTTTCATGTACGTGTTGTTTAAAGGTTAAAAATCGGGCCGAAAAGCTGAAACAAATTCCCTGCTTTTCGGCCACAAATTTAAGAAATAATTAACATATTTTAATTCGGTGCAATAAATGTCACTTTACTGTGATCAATAATCTTATTATCACTTATAATTTCAATATTAATTTTGAATTTTTGGTTAGCGATATCCGATTTAGCCACCTTAATAAAGACTACGGTTTCGGATTTTCCTTCGGCAGGAATTCTTAAATCGCCTCCCACCATTTTAACATCGGCATTGAAGTCCACAATACGGAGGGAAATGGTTTTTTCTGTTCGGGTTTTGTTTACACCTTTTATATTGTAGAGGTTGAGCACGCTGTCTTTGCCTGCTTCTTGATACAACATTCCGGGCGTACGCAAGATTACTGCTTCCACTTCACTTCGGGTTACCAAAACAGTAACGAAGAAGGATAGCAAAAGTAAAAGAACCACAGAATAGGCAATTGTGCGCACTGAGAAGGTCTGCTTGATGCCAGTTGAGATTTCTTTTTCGGAAGCATATCTGATGAGGCCTTTGGGTTTATCCACTTTGTCCATAACGCCATCGCAAGCATCGATGCAAGCAGTGCAGTTGACACATTCCAGCTGATTACCGTTGCGGATGTCGATACCTGTAGGGCAAACCTCAACGCAAGCGTGACAGTCGATGCAATCGCCCAATCCTGTGCTATTGCGTGTGCTTCCTTTTTTCTGATGTCCTCGAGGTTCTCCACGGAGGTAATCATAAGAAATTACAATGGTTGTGGGGTCAATTAATACACCTTGCATCCGTCCATAGGGGCATGCAATGAGGCATATTTGTTCTCTAAACCAACTGTAAATGCCAAAGAAAGCAGTGGAAAATATAAAAATCAAAATAAGTCCAAAGCTGTGTTTGTCGAGCTCCTGTGCGTAACGCAACCACTTGTCGAAACCCATAAAATACCAAAGTATCACATTAACTAAAACAAAGGAGATTACATAAAATATAATGGTTTTTAAAGTTTTCTTTCCAATTTTATTTGCATTCCATGGTCCTTCGTTCAGTTTTCGTTGTTGTGCGGGTTTTCCTTCAATGAGCACTTCGATGGGTCGGAAAATAAGTTCCAGAAATATGGTTTGTGGGCAAGCCCAGCCACAGAAAATACGACCATAAGTTACAGTAAACAAGATGATAAACAGTAAAAATGAAACCATCATAAGCATCATGATAAAGGTATCTTGAGGCCAAAATATTACGCCCAAAATCACAAATTTACGCTCAAGGAAATTAAGCATGACGGCGGGGTCGCCATTGATTTTAATGACTGGTAACAGTACCAATAGTGCCAGTAAGAAGTAACCAACTATTTTTCTCCAATTGGTAAACTTCCCCTTTGGAAGTTTTGGGTGGATGTAGTTTCGGCTACCATCGGTACGAATGGTTGATATTTTATCGCGATAGGATATATCGCCATAAGCAGGATCGTGTGCAATACGTTCTCTTTGTTCTTTGATGTCTTCTACGTTGTTCATGGGTAAGGGTATTAAAAAGAAAAATCAGTGCCATTTCCAGACACTGATTTTCCAAATCGGTACAATTAAGGATTATTCATATTTGTCGCCTTGAGGACCTTTAGTATTGGTCGTTACAGCGCCTTTCATTTTGGTAATAACATAGGAAGCAAGTTCATGAATTTGTTGATCGGTCATTTGATCTTTAAAAGGAGTCATTCCTTTTTCAGGAATACCATATTTAATTGATTTAAAAACTTGATCAATTTTATTTCCATGAATCCAGAATTCATCGGTCAAATTAGGTCCGATATTGGTAACCCCGTGACAAGCATCGCAGGCTTTAGAAGCGTAAAAAGCTTGACCGCTTGCCAAGGCAGTTTCATCGGTGAGAAGCGCGATATTGGCTTCGTCGAAGGTATTAACGGGCATATTGGCTTTAACTTCTGCCATGGTAGCATTGTATTCATCTTCTTGGGAAGGACCATCAAAAACGTGATAGTAGAATCCATAGAAAATGGACCAAATGATGGTTGCGTAAAAAATCATCATCAACCAGGGTGGGGGCGGATTATCAAGTTCTCTGATTCCGTCAAAGTCGTGATCAAGCAGCAATTTGCTATCTTGAGTACCTTCATCGTATTTTTTGTCGTTTGCCATATAATTTAATTTTTTTCTTGTGAATTAATGTTATCAGAAATTATGTCATCTTCAAGGGGCAAGTTGCCGTAGGCTTTATATTCTTTTGAATTGGATCTTATTACAATGTACAAGATAAATAAGAAGATTAGAAAGAATGCCAACGATACCATCGATTGCATGTGGACGGCGAAGCCTATTTCTCTTAAGAATTGTCCTACTAATTTCATACTTTATTTTATTAATGGGAGGCCGGCTTGCCGGCCTCCCATATTAATTTATTCTATTTAGTAGTTTGTTTTGAAATATCAGCTCCCAATCGTTGCATATAAGCAATCAATGCGATAATTTCACGATCGGCAGTAACATTAATGTTGTTGTTGTTCAAATCCTTGGTTATCTCTTCAGCCTGTGCTTTTAAGTCGGCATTGGCTTGTTGGTCATAACCTTCTGGATAGGGCACACCCAAAGTTTGCATGGCACGTATTTTAGCAGGAGTGATGTCAATGTCCAACTTGTTGCTAATGATCCAAGGATATGCAGGCATTATAGATTCTGGATTTACATCCTGAGGACGTAAGAAGTGGTTGTAATGCCATGCGTTTGACTTATACATTTTACCACCTTTAACTCCTGTACGAGCCAAGTCGGGACCAGCTCTACGCGAACCCCATAAATAAGGATGGTCGTACACAAATTCACCAGTTTTAGAATATTCACCATAGCGTTCAACTTCGGAACGGAATGGGCGTACTTGCTGAGAGTGACAGGTGTAGCAACCTTCGCGAATATAGATGTCGCGGCCTTGCAACTCAAGTGGGGTATAAGGTTTTACACTTGAAATAGTGGGTGCATTGGCATGGATCATTAACCCTGGAATGATTTCCAGAATTGATCCAATAGCGATGGCAACGAATGCAAGAAATGCAAAAGGAACCCAACGTCTTTCTACCCAATTGTGGGCACTTTCTCCGGCTTGACGTTTGCCTGAAATACGCTCCAATGCAGGTGCTGAGGCTTCTTCTTCGGCAATGAGTTTACCTGAACGGGCAGTAGCCATAACGTTATAGATGAACAAAAGGAATCCAATCAAGTACATGGCTCCACCAATTACACGAATGTAATACATAGGTAGAATTTGAGTTACGGTTTCCATAAAGTTGGGATAAGCTAAGAATCCTTCTGGAGTAAACTCTTTCCACATTAAAGCTTGCGTAATAGCAGCCCAATACAATGGAACGGCATATAAAATCATACCTAAGGTACCTACCCAAAAGTGTACATTGGCTAATTTTTCTGATTTAAGTTTGGTATTAAATATTCTTGGCCACAACCAGTAAATCATACCAAAGGTTAAGAAACCGTTCCATCCCATACCTCCAATGTGTACGTGGGCAATGGTCCAATCGGTAAAGTGACTGATGGCGTTTACACTCTTTAAAGACAGCATTGGGCCTTCGAAAGTACTCATACCATAAGCGGTAACACCCACTACAAAAAACTTAAGAACTGCAGTATCTCGTACGCGATCCCATGCTCCACGAAGGGTTAAAAGACCGTTTACCATACCTCCCCA
>DZDC01000014.1:24811-28629 GCA_022736595.1 Draconibacterium orientale
TGTTGTTCCATAAAAATGAAATTTGGTTAATTATTTAGTTATCACTCGTGTTTTCCTTCTTCTGGTCGTCAAATAAAATCCTAACTGAGGGGGTGTAATCATCCTCATATTGGTTGCTTCTCACTGCCCACATAAACGCAATTAAAAACCCAATGGCTACCACCAGGCTTACAATTATTAAAACAAATAAAGCGTACATTCAGTTATTTAAATTTTGTATGATCTAAGTAAGGCAAAGTTAAATGATTTGTTATTAATTCAGTATGCAAATACTGAATTAGTTGTAATTTAGACGTTTTCTAAATAATAAATTGAATAACTGAATAGGAAAAAATGTGATAAATATTATAAAATCAATGATTTATAGAAATCAAATTTTAAGAAAGTTTAACGAAATTGTTAATAATTTCTCCGAATGCAACTTGATAATATAGCTTCCTGCGGGCAATTGTTGTACATTTAATTGATTTTTTTTACTTCCCTTTGGCAATAAAATGCGCATTTTGATGGCTCCTTGGCTATCATATACTTCCAGAGTTAGGTTCGAACCTATTGGTTCATTCCACTCTAAATGGAGTACTTCATGTACAGGATTTGGGAAAGCCGAAATCCTAAGAATCCTATCTTGGGCTGGATTGGTGGAGGATGGAATCATGATTACAGAACTTGTATCCCAATTGAAAAGCGAATCCACTCGCGCAAAAAAGATTCCACTACTTTGTAGATTATAGCTTTTGGTGGTTCCACACAAAAGGTAGTGCAACCCATTTCGGTAATCCAAGTGGACGCTACTTAAGCTTTCTTCCTCACTTTTTCCAAAGTTTCTGCTGCTTTGCCAATACCCATTTTCATCGGTGTACATTAAGTAAAAATCCTCTTGAACTTCAGAAAATTAGGTGTTAATTCCAGCGGTGAACATTTTACCGTTCACAGCGCTTACACTTTGAAGTACAGAGTGTTGGTGGTGCTTGATGCTTTGGTTGTTGAGTATAAGTTGCCCATTGGTGTCGATGATGGTGAGAGCAAAGTTAGAATATTGGTCTGTGGTGTCGTTTTGATAGCCTACCGCCATAATGCGATGATCGTGGTTAAAAGCAAGGTTGTTGAATTGTCCATTGGAAGTATCAGCAAGGGTGAAGTTCCAAAGGTTATTTCCTTGCGAGTCGAATCGGCATAGCCATGGATTGTATTTTTTGTTTTGGTTTTGATTTCCACCTACGGCAAATATTCGGTTTTGAGTATCAATCATCACCGCTTTAAGTACATCGTCATTATTACCTCCGATGGATCTTTGCCAAAGGCTATCGCCTGAACTGTTGATTTTTAAAATATAACCTTGAGCATCACCAAGTGGAGTAGAGTAGGTTTCGCCTACCAGCACAATATTACTGTCGGTATCAAACGCAATTCCATAGCCTTGTTCCCAAGCAGCACCTCCATAATATTTAGTTTGTTGGGCTGTACCAAAGGGATCAATTTTCATATACATCAACTGGTAGGTGAGCTGAGGCTGTGCGGAGCTTGTTCCACAAAGGTGGAGGTTGCCTTTGTGGTCCATTACGGCATCATTTACGCGGTCGTTACCCGCAAGACTCACGACTTTATGCCATTGAAAATGAGCTTGGCTATCCAGCGCAATCACCCAAATATTGGTACCTCCCCAGCCGTAGCTTGCAGAATTTCCCAAAAGCCGATAACTTCCGTCGGGCATTCTAAAGGCAGAAACGCCCTCTTCAAAATTTCCTCCCGAATATATTCGGGTAAACATTTGGCCCTCTGCCTGTGGTGTGATGGTAAATAACCAAAATAAAAGGAAATATTTGATTTGGGAAAAATTCATACCTTATAATATGGCTTTTCTAATTTTTACCAATGATTCTAATAATTCTTCCAACCGATCGAGGTGCAACATATTGGCTCCATCGCTCTTGGCGATTTCGGGTTTGGGGTGGGTTTCGATAAACAAGCCATCGGCTCCAACGGCAATGGCAGCCTTGGCTATGGTGCCAATTAAGTCGGGTCGTCCGCCAGTAACTCCCGACTCTTGGTTGGGTTGTTGAAGGCTATGGGTGCAATCCATGATGATGGGTACGCCAAATTTCTTCATGGTGGGAATGCCTCGATAATCCACAATCAAATCCTGATATCCAAACATGGTTCCTCGGTCGGTTAGCATTACATTGGGATTGCCTTCGCCTTTCACCTTCGTTACGGCATGAATCATACTTTCGGCATTTAGAAATTGACCCTTTTTGATATTAACTACTTTGCCAGTTTTTCCGGCTGCAACCAAGAGATCGGTTTGCCTGCAAAGAAATGCAGGTATTTGAAGAATATCAACATAGTTGGCCGCCATAAACGCTTCCGACTCGGTATGTATATCAGTGACCACGGGGATGTTAAATTCTTTGCCGATTTTCTTTAAAATTTTTAATGCTTTTTCGTTTCCAATCCCAGTAAAACTATCCGACTTTGAGCGATTGGCTTTTCGATAAGAGGCCTTAAAGATGTAGGGTATTTGGAGCCGTTCGGTAATTTTGACAATGCGCTCTGCTATTTCAAAGCCCATAATTTCGTTTTCGAGTACGCATGGACCTGCCATCAAAAAGAAATTTTGATTGTGATAGTCCTTGAGTTTTGGCAACATTTTGTGTATCATAATATTACAGTTGTTGGATTAATTTTATATCAAAACCGACTCCAGAGCCATAATGGGGCATAAGGAGGGACAAAAACTTGCTTTGAAATTCCAATACAAAATTAGAATTAATTTTCCATCGGCCATGAAGCCCCACATTGAATCCTGAATATCCCCCATAGAGGGCAGCCACGCCCAAGCGAAGGGGCTAAAAGCCCGATTCAAACCTACATTCAAAAAGGTGTTATACTCACTATAAAAGCGATGCGCAAGCTGAGTCTCCAGCCCTAATTTTGCGGTTAAAGCGTATCGATATTGTAGCTGCAAAAGTGCTTGAGTGGGCAACCAAAAGCTTTGGTTTGTGCTGTGGTATCTTAAGTAATTGAGGGCGCTATCGGATAAAGTAGTTCCATCCAGAGGGTTGTTGAAATTGAAGAGATTATCGATTTCAACACCTTGAAAGGTAGCCGATTTAGTTTGGTGATAAAGACTGCTTTTTGAATTCCACCACAAAAAGCCTAGGTTGTACAGTCCTATTTTTATTTCGTGTTTCAATTTCCACTGCTTTTCGTACCAAAGATGGATGCCAGCGCCGTAGCCATTGGGTTTAAAAGCGGTTCCTTCTTCTTGACTGCTGCGAAACAATACATCGCCCGAATATTCTAAGGCGTTACCTTGGTTTTGAGTAAACAGTTGAGCATCATTGACTTCAATATATTGATATCGAAATCCAAGATTTAGGCTAAGCTCCACGGAGAGCTCCGATTTTCGATCACGATCTTTTTTGAATAACCCAAAATTGAGTTGAGCAAAATCATAATTCTGAACGCTGGTTGGACTTAAATAGGCGGTTTGACCTTCAAACGATTTGTTTCCATAAAAAATCAAATGATATAAATCTTGAGTAAAATTCAACTCTTGTGCTATATTATATTGAATTCCAACGCTATAACCAATGTTGCCATTCTTTAAAAAATGGTCGGGAAGTTTGCGAAAGTCCAGCTTGAATTGAGCTTGGCTGCCCAATAGGTTTTGAGTATTTTGCAGTCTTTTAAGGTTTTCATCCTTGAGACTTTGGTCGATAAACCCTCCGAAATGGAGTTTCCAAAGCATGGCATTGTTGAGCGAAGAGCCCTCGTCGAAGGTGGTTTGGTAGGTAAGTTCGCTGAATTGGTTGTAT
>DZDC01000115.1 GCA_022736595.1 Draconibacterium orientale
GAATCTTAAATCTATTGTAACTTTTTGTCATGTACTAAGTCAAAAAAATTAAGCTATTTATGCTACTTTTGTCTTTTAAAGCAAATTTTTATGCACGACTTCCCTCTTTTTTCAAAACCTACCTTTATCAATTTACGGGGTCAACTTTTCGATATTAACCAACCTAAGGTCATGGGGATTCTCAACATTACTCCCGATTCCTTTTACGATGGTGGAAAATATTCAACAGAAAGTGAGCAACTAAAACAAGTGGAAAAAATGATTACCGAAGGTGCTGATTTTATTGATATTGGAGCTCAATCAACAAGACCTGGAGCTAAAATGCTGGATCAAAAATCGGAAGAAAAAATACTTCTGCCCGTGCTTCAAAAGCTGGTTAAAATTTTTCCTCATACCCATTTTAGCATCGACACATTTTATGCTGAGGTAGCTAAAAATTGCGTTCACGAAGGCGCCGACCTCATCAACGATATCTCTGCAGGAACTTTTGACCCTGATATGCTTGAAACTATGGCCAAGCTGAATGTTCCTTATATTATCATGCACACGCCTACTACTCCTGATAAAATGCAAAATGCCACTCAATATAACCATGTTTTGAAAGATGTAATTTACTGGTTATCTGAGCGTTTAAACTTAATAAATCAACTTGGAATCAACGATGTTATTATTGACCCGGGCTTTGGATTTGGTAAAACAATGGAGCAAAATTATCAACTTCTTAAAAACCTAAATCATTTTAAATTTCTGCAAGCTCCGATTTTGGTTGGATTAAGTCGAAAATCATTGATTTATAAAGCCTTAAAACTCACTCCTGAAGAAGCCTTAAATGGAACCACGGCACTTCATGTGTTGGCACTACAAAATGGGGCTGGCATTCTTAGGGTGCATGACGTGAAGGAAGCCGTTGAAACCATACATCTTAAAGCATGGCTTGATCAAGCATAAAATAGAACCTTATGAATTGGGGAAAAATCAGAAAACAAACGCATCAAATTATTTTTGAGGCTGATACCAAAGCTGGAAAGCTGTTTGACATTCTACTTTTAATTTTTATCCTGATATCTATCCTTGCAGTAATGCTGGACAGTGTTCAGAGTTTTTCGCAACAATGGCACCGAATTTTCTATATTATTGAATGGTTTTTTACCCTAATTTTCACCATCGAATATATCCTAAGACTCTGGTCAACGAAGGCAATATTTCGCTATTTTACAAGCTTTTACGGAATAATTGACATTCTCAGTATTCTCCCCTCCTATTTAAGTCTGTTTATAGTTAACTCCCATTTTTTAATGGTGATTCGAATACTACGAATTTTCAGACTTTTTAGAGTTTTTGGTTTATCCAAGTATTTATCAGCTTCAAGTTTTTTACTAAAAAGCATCTATGCAAGTCGATTTAAAATTTCTGTTTTCATGCTTTCGGTGCTTTTTTTGGTGACCATATTAGGGTCAATCATGTATCTGATTGAAGGTCCGGCTCATGGTTTTACAAGCATTCCGCGCAGCATTTACTGGGCCATCGTTACCCTTACCACCGTGGGTTATGGTGATATTGCCCCGCAAACCGTTTTAGGCCAAGCCTTGGCTTCATTGGTTATGCTTTTAGGTTACGCCATTATTGCTGTTCCCACGGGAATCATCACCTCAGAGATTGTCAGCGAATCGCATCGTAAATCTTACCCCAACAATACTCAAGTATGCCAAAACTGTAACGATGATAAACAGGCCGATGGAGCAAAGTATTGCAAAAGTTGTGGACATCCTCTTTAAATCTTTTCTAAAATTTGCACTTGTCCCAACACATTTATTCCTACTTTTGTAACGTTAAAAAAGCAAATAACTTTCAAAATCGAATATTTTTATGGCAATTGAATTAACCGATGCAAATTTTAAAGAAGTAGTTCTTGCTTCTGATAAACCCGTTTTAGTGGATCTATGGGCTGAATGGTGTGGCCCTTGTAGAATGGTTGGACCCATTGTAGAACAATTGAGTCACGAATATGAAGGCAGAGCCATCTGTGGAAAACTTGATGTGGATTCCAATCCTAATGTTACAGTGGAATATGGCGTTAGAAATATTCCCACATTATTGTTTTTCAAAAATGGTCAATTAGTTGATAAACAAGTAGGTGCTGTGCCAAAAGCTGTTTTAGCAGCTAAACTTGACGCGCTACTTTAATTCCTCTAATCGCATTATTAAACTGTCTAAGATTTTTTTATTCTGATATTTCCAAAGGGAAATACTTCAGCAATTTCATCGAAATTTCTTAGACAGTTTTTTTATTAAATCAATGAAAAATCAATTAAACAGAAACCATATTCAAGCTTATTCAAAGCTCGAAATCATTGCTCGTCAAGTGGTTGAAGGTTTTATTACTGGACTTCATAAAAGCCCTTTTCATGGTTTTTCAGTGGAATTTGCTGAACATCGATTATACAATGCCGGCGAATCGACCCGACATATCGACTGGAAATTATTTGGCAAAACCGACCGACTTTACATTAAACGCTTTGAAGAAGAAACCAATTTGCGCTGTCAAATTGTGATTGATCATTCGCTGAGCATGTATTTTCCTTTCGATAATAATGGAAGCTTTGAATCTCCAAACAAAATTACTTTTAGTGTTTACGCTGCCGCTGCTTTAATAGAAATACTTAAACGTCAGCGAGATGCATTTGGACTGACTATTTTTGATCAAGGTATCGACCAACATAGTCAAACCAAAAGTAATGAAGCCCATCAACAGGCACTCTTTGAAAGTTTAGAAGATTTGCTCACCCAACTAAAACCTACTGAAAACCAGCAAAGTAACATTACTCAAAGCCTACACGAACTCGCTGAACGCATCCATAAAAGATCGCTGGTGGTGATTTTTAGTGATATGTTCGACACTTCAGATCGAAAAGATGAACTATTTGATGCACTAAAGCACCTCAAGCATAACAAACACGAAGTTTTACTTTTTCATGTAATGCAGCACCATAGCGAAATAGAATTTGATTACTCGAACCGCCCCCATAAATTTATCGATCCTGAAACGGGTGAAATTTTAAAAATCAATCCTTCAGAACTTAGAAATCAATACCGTAAGTTGGCCAAGGAGCAAATGCAAAACCTTAAACTTAAGTGTGGACAGTATAAAATTGATTTTGTGGCCGTGGATATTGACCAAGGGTTTGATGAAATTTTGCGTAACTATTTACTCAAAAGACATAGGATGATCTAAAATGTTATTCTTTGAGTTCGGTCATATTTTAATTGCGAACTGCTCCAATAATACTCCATAAAAGCCACTGATTACCTATAAAACTTGACTTCATTGCTGTGAATTTTATCTTCAAAGACATCAGTTTTTACTTTGATAAATTCTTTATTTTCAATTATTTCCATAGGTAACGCCTCTGATTCCAGTAGGTAAATCTGAATTCCTTTTTGCTTCAGAATTTCAATTTCATTTTCACTGGGCATATACTCACGTGCCTGAATTCCGGTAGTAAAAGTAAAACGAACATGACCCACCAAAGGGAAGTTGAAAAAAATGGATTTTTGTGGGTCAACCTTGCTCCCAATATTTTGATACAGTTGCTCTTCGGTGTAAAATTTTGACCACATATCTTGCCTCCATTCAGGTTTTAGAAGATATTCTTGAATATTAAACAGCCACCAACTAACCCCTAAAACCACTACTGAAGTAACTATATTTTGAACCACTTTTTTAACATTACTATCTAATCTAATCCATTGAATCAATTTCAAAATTTGGTGCAAAAATACCGCCACAGCAATAAAAACCAAAGGCCATACAGGGAATGTAAACATGGGCATTTTAGTGGCCGAGAGTGAAAAAAACAAGAAAAAGAGTCCAATATAGATGGCCATGGCCACTTTGTGCGCCCATTTCAAAGCGCTCAAGGGGGTTAAAATAAATACAAAAGCCAGCAACGAAATCCACTGGAAATAAGGATTTATTTGATTTCCCAGTTCAAGGAAATGGTAATTCCAAGGCCCATCATGTCCCTGAACTATCTCCGAAAAATGTTCATGGTTCACTTTTAGAATATACAAAAAAGAATCGGTAAAATGAATGTAACAGTACAATTGCCATGGCAATGCAACAATTAGCATGGCCATCAATCCTGCAAAAAAATGGAAGTATTTTCTTCGATCATGACGCCAAATGCGATCGGTCAACAATTGAACGCCCCAAGCCGAAAAGACCAAAATACCAAGGCAACCATTTTATCAATACCGCCGCTCCTGCCATAAGTCCTGTGGCTATGGCAAAGTGGTAACTCCATTTCTCTAAATATTTGAAATAGAAAAAGATACTCATAAGAATAAAAAATGCAAACCAAACATCGTTGTGATCCAAAGTAAACCTACCCACGATAAGCTTGCCATAAACCGAGGCTGACACAAAAAACAAGGCAGCCCAAAAACCCACCCGATCGTTAAGTATCTTTTTTCCAATACTATTGATGGGAAATACCATCGCTGCCATGGCAATGACCGAAGGAAGTCGAAACTGCCAATAGCCAACACCAAATAGCTTCATACTCAAACTCATCAACCATAAAAACAGGGGCTGCTTATGAATCCATAAACCTTGATGAGTAAAAGTTTCAAAATTTCCCTTTATCCAATTTTCGTCCAACAACTAGGGATAAAATGGCTTTTGGAGCATGTTTTTAGCTACCAGTGCATGAAACTCTTCGTCCCAATATCCTAAAAAAGGATCGGCTTGAATGAGAAATAAGTTTTGCAATAATGCTCCAGTAAAAAGCACAAAAACAGCAAACTTTCTAGTAGTTCGCAGTTCTGAAAAAATATAAGAAGTCAAAACCAAAATACTGCCAACCAGAAACAACCATTGAAAAGAAGCAATGTATTGAAGGTAAGTCATTGGCTATGGTAGGTAAGATTTGATTAAACGGAGCTTATGCGAATACTTGCGGGTATCAACATTAAAAATACCTTGATGATCGATGGCATCCACCCTTACTTTACCGCTGGCATGCATTATTTTATTATCACCCAAAAGAATTCCAACATGAATTATTTTTCCATCATTATTGTCGAAAAAAGCCAAGTCACCCATTTGTGCATCTGTGATAAAACTAATGGTTTCGCCTTGTAAAGCCTGCTGCGAAGCATCCCGTGGTATGCTTAGTCCTGATATTTTATAAACCGTTTGGGAATACCCACTGCAATCGATTCCAAAAGGACTTTTTCCACCCCACAAATAAGGTGCATTGAGGTACATACTTGCATTTTCAATTATGGTAGAACGATTGGGTTTCGCATTGGCGGCTACCGTTGCCCCTTCATATTCATATTCTTGGCCAGCCAACTCAAAGCGATTTTGACTTATTCCAGGCAAATGACTACCCATTAATAATGGTATCAATTGATTATTTGACAATTGCGTAACCACTTGCACCAAGTCAGAACTAAAGAATAAAGGACTTTCGCTGATTCGCTTCATTTCATCCTCATCAATAACCATTATTTGCTTGGGATCAACCCAACCTTCATACCGATCGTGGGTTAGCCTTACATAAGCCCAATGGGTGCTTGATTCCAAAATCTGAAGGGTCTCACCAAAAAAAACTTGTGTAACCATCTCTGAACGCTCATCAGAAACCACTCGTACGGGCATGATACTTACATTACAAACTGCAAAAGCCATATATTAATAGATTTGGCACAAATTTATAAAAATTATGACTGCTCAGAAATGAAATGAAAAAGGAAACTTTTGTCTCCTTTCTTTGAACTTCACAGGCAAACTAAACCATGTATTGAGGGCAATGATGCATTCAATTTTAATTTATCTTTGCACACCAATTTATAAAGCAAAACAATGAACATAAAAACTTATTTATCAAAGTTTTATAACCATTCTATTTTAAACAAAGCAATAACTTTTATCATTGCCTTGTTTGTGTTAGTGCAAGTTTCAATTTTTATATTTAGAGGCCCCATCGCCAACCATTTAATACAAAATAAAGCCAGCCATTTTAATACTAAACATAATGCAGAGTTGCATATTGGGCAAATCAAATTTCATGGTTTGGCCGGAGTTGAAATCCAAGATATTTTTCTAAAAGAAAACCACAAAGACACTTTACTTAAAATACAAAGTACTTACGCACGCGTCAATTTTTTTAAGTTACTCATTTTCAAGGTGAGCCTTATCGACTTTAAGCTTGAGAACACCTATTTACACCTTGTAAGAAAAAACAATAGCGATAATTATTCTGGGCTTATTTCTTCGGAAGAGAAAAATGAAGACACCATAAAAACTACCACTAATCGCAGTTTTGAAGATCAAGCCAATTCGCTTCTTGCAGCAATGTTCGACCTACTTCCTTCCGACATTTTGATAAAAAACCTACATATTTCAGCCGATTTAGGTAGCTATCAACTTGCAATGCAACTTGACGAATTCAAAGTAATCGATCACAATTTTAAAACTCAAATTCAAATCAATGAAAGCGGTTCCCACCAAAAATGGTGGATTGAAGGCACCTTAAATCCCTCCGAAAATCATATTTCAGGCAAATGGTTCTCGAATGATACCAATAAAGTGCGCATCCCTTATTTGCTCTATAAATTCAAAACAAAGTTGGCTTTCGATACCATGTATTACAGTTTCTCGCAAGAAAAAGGGCCAAACTCAGCCATTTCTGTTCGTGGTGATGCCGAAATCAATGGACTTGTGGTCGATAATCGCCGTATTTCAACTGAAGAAGTGCTATTGAATCGAGGCAAATTTCATTACATGCTCCATGTGAATGACAATACCATAGAGTTAGATAGCAATTCTGTGGTGGAGTTTAACCAACTTGTTTTCAATCCTTATCTTCGCTACAGCAAGCTACCCGAACCCATTTTCGAGTTTAGCATTCATAAACCTTGGTTCGAAGCTCAGCAGCTTTTCAGCTCCCTGCCCAAAGGTCTTTTTGATAATTTGGAGGGTATGAAGGTAAAAGGCCAGCTCAAATACAGCCTGATTTTGCAAATAAATTTCAACCATTTAGACAGTTTGCGATTTGAATCGGAAATGAAACAAAAAGATTTTAGCATTGTTAATTATGGTAAAACCGATTTAAGAAA
>DZDC01000251.1 GCA_022736595.1 Draconibacterium orientale
CTGATAATGCACCTTTTTTTGACCTTAGAAATGTAAGTGATTTTTCAATTGAGGATTCCCGAAATATAAAACCAATTAAGATAGAGAAGCTAGTGATAAGTAAAAAACTTGAGTGAGAATAATTTTCTAAAACTACCTCAGCCATTTGGCTTGTTTTTTCATCACTGATAATAGAAGTTTTAAATAGATGTTTTGAAATTTCCAGATTTGCAAATAATAAACTTATTAGGGAAAAAACAAAACGGAAGCTAAGGAACTCAAAGCTACATTTACTATTATAACTTTAACTCCCAGCTAAGTTAGTATATCCTCCCAACGGGTTAAATAAATAAAAACATGTTAATAAAAACTAAAACTTTTCTGTTATTTGGATTCATTTGTTTCCTTAGCTTTAGCTCTCATGCTCAATCTTTTAACTTAGGTTGGGAAGGGAATGACATTATTCCTAAAAGCACTTTTGGGGATGTATCAGCGGAATTCAGGTGCGGCAACGGGCGATTACTTAACTGTAACCACCGATTCGGAAGCCATTCATCTCCATTGGAAATTTGGCAGTGGAAACCGCAATAAATGGGTGGTTTATTACATCCGTTTAAATTCGCCCATTTCCATCAGCAACTCCGATATTATTGGCCTTGATGTGAGAGGATCCATTTGTAAATCAAACAGGGATTTTAGCCTGAAATTTGAAGACGGTACGAATCAGGCTGTATTTTTCTCGCACGGCTTAGCAAGTATCGACCGCTGGGTAAACAGAATTTCAATTCCCAAAAAACAGTTTAGCGGAAATCCCGACTGGAACAACATCAAAGTAATTGCTTTTGCTATTTCTTCCGATGCTTCTTCAGCCGATTTGTTGCCCGACACAGGTACAGTGTCTATCAGAAATTTAAAAATTGCTAATATGGATCTTTGGCAAAGGGCTACAACCTATGAGACCTTAACTCAATCTAATTTTCTCGATTCGGTAAAAAACGAAGCTTTGCAGGGAATATTGGAACGTCAAGTGCCCAACGGTTTACTTTATAGCTGGCGCGAAGATAATGCGTCGTGGCTTTACGGGCAGGGGCTGGTTTTGAAATTACTTTCGCTCGAAGGAATATGGGAAAACAAAGTTGCGGTAAATGATTATGCCCGGGCAGCAGAAAAACTGGCAAGATTTTTAGTCGGTCAACAATTTCCGGCAGGATATTGGCCCCGTGGCTGGAACACTTTGCAGGGAACAGTACGAAGCGTAGATGAAGTGATATGGATGGGCGATTTCCCTTGGATAATAACAGGCTTGGTCAATTACTATGCTCAATCGAGCGATGAAAATGTGTTGCAGGCTATTCAGAAAGCAAAATCTTTTCTTTACGATTTAATTGAACCTTCGGGAAAATTCTATACGGTAAATACTTCTACCGGGGAAAAAATATTGGTTACCAATACCGAAGCTTATACCGCTACAATCAATAGTGTATTTGAGCTTGGCGACTCAGCAACAGCTACAACCATGCTCAAGTATATCTCCTCCTCAACCTGGGATGACCATTTATTATACTGGAAAGAAGCCATTGAATCGTCCAG
>DZDC01000252.1 GCA_022736595.1 Draconibacterium orientale
TGGTTGCTTGGCTTTGGCGAGGGTGTGGAGATTATCGAGCCTGCGTCGTTGAGGGTGGAGTTTAGGGAGATTGCGGAAGGGCTAGCGCGGATGTATTCGTCGTCATGACGCTGCAATCAGATCAGCATTTTGAGGTCGCAAAATAAGAATACGTCATGAAAAATCGATTTTTTTTGAATTTTTCCAATTAAATGAAAAAACAAAAGCTCAAGAAGCTTAAATCTTTTCGATATTCCAAAAAATGTTGCTTCCTGAGTTCATTTTTTTTGAAATTTTATCCATAAGGAAAAAAATCGTTGATTTAACAAAATTTTCTTTGGTGGCTTTTCTAGCACAATACATAAAAAATCAAGATAAATGAAAAAATATGGAATAACCAGGCTGCTTAAAAAACCAGACAGAAGCTTGATAAACCTAACCAGGACGATTTAATTCTCCATGCACCTCGCGTATTAAGTGGTTTTTAACCTTTAATTTCAATGCATCTTCATTACCGCCCTTAGTCTTAGCTCTTTTTTAATTCTTTTCATTCCATCTGTGCTTCCGACAGACTTCAACACGCATATCCTTGTAAGTCCATAGCATGGTAAATAAACACTTGCATTACAAGGCCGCAAAGAATGGGTAATCGAGTGTTTCATTGGCTCGAGCCAAGACCGAACGACTGACAGCTTGGCTGGCTAAGTGGTAAAGATGATGCTTTTGTGCCCGCAGGGTGCTTTCAATATCACGCAAGCTGGATAAGCCTGAAACGTGGCATGTGAACATGGCGACAAACTGCGACCAACGACTTAATGCACCTGCACGACGCTTGCCATCGTACTGCTCACTCAAACGGTCAAATTCATGTCTCGGGACGAGCTTGAGCATTTGTGAAAGTATCGTATTCTGATGCGCCATATTCGTTTTTATCCATTCTTTACAATAAGTTATCTTCCGTCGAATTTTAACATTTGTGGATAGAAACGAGGTGCCTTGTTGCAGTTATCTGGGACAGCAGTGGGTCAACTTTTATTGATCGAGAATTTTTCTGTCAGTGAGCGAACCCCAATGGGGTTTTGCTCGGTAACTACGCCATTTTCTTCCAGTTGGCTCATTAGGCTAAGCGCCAGTGTGTAGCCAATTTTCATACGGCGTTGTAGTAACGATATTGACGCTTTTTGTTCTTTTATAACGACTGACTTTGCTGTTTCGTATGTTTCTTCTGTATGCCCAATATTCATTGCTTCATTCATCTCGCGCTCTCCAAATGTATGTCTAACGTAGAGCTAACGGGCAGGACAAAAGCGCAGCTTTTGGCCTGTCCCTGTTGCGTGCCATGTTATGTTCGTTTGTTTATCAGCCATTCCGCCAACCCCGCATTAACGACAAGACCGGCAACCCTTTTCAACCCCCAAAGATGAACATTCGGATATAGCGATTCAATGTCGGACAAGTCAGCGTGGCACGTGTGGTACACAAAGTACATTTCATTGAACTGCTCATATTCCTGATAGGTTTCGATATAAGACCGAATTTCGGCGCGTGTAGTTGTTGATTTGATTTGCACGAACGCTCTTTTTTGTGT
>DZDC01000253.1 GCA_022736595.1 Draconibacterium orientale
TCTTAGACAAAGGAAACAAAGTTGCAATTTTTTCACTCGCTACCAGCGACAGTTACACAACAAATGAAGGCAGCAAACAAGAGCAAACACAATGGCATACTATAGTTGTGCGGGGCAACCTGGCAGGCATCTGCGAAAAATACCTGAAAAAAGGCAAGGAAATAGCCATCGATGGCTGCCTTGCTTATCGCACTTGGGAAGACAAAAATGGAACCAGGCATTATAAAAGTGAAATTATAGCCAGCGATATTCTTTTCGTCGGTTCAAATGGAAAAATAAACAACTAATCCACAACCTTCATTCCCTAACCTCAATTCCCTAACCACTAAATCCTTTTCAAAATGAACACACTACGCAACTCCGTTAAGTTAATCGGTCGCTTAGGCCAGGATCCGGAAGTAAAAACCCTGGACAAAGGACGCAAACTCGCAAAATTCTCGCTCGCCACCAGCGACAGCTTCACCGCCAAAGACGGCAGCAAGCAGGAACAGACTCAATGGCACAATATTGTTGTGTTTGGCAACCTGGCTGGCATCTGTGAAAAGTATCTGAAAAAAGGCAAGGAAATTGCCATTGATGGGAGGCTGACCTATCGCAATTATGAGGATAAAAATGGAACCAAACATTTTATCAGCGAAATTGTAACCAATGAACTTTTGTTTGTTGGCTCGAATAATGAATTGAAAAAATAAAAGTGCAAAATTAAATTCAAATCTAACCTGGCATGGAAACCATTCCCGCAACATCAGACAATAAAATAGAAAGAGCCATTCTGTTTATCAGGGGACAAAAAGTGATGCTCGATATTGATCTTGCTGATATGTATGGTGTAAAAACCAAGAGATTGAATGAGCAGGTAAAAAGAAATATAAACCGCTTCCCTTCGGATTTCATGTTTCAGCTATCGGATGACGAAAAACAAGAGGTGGTCGCAAAATGCGACCACCTTACCAGATTAAAATTTTCCACATCAAGTCCCTACGCTTTTACCGAACATGGTGCCTTAATGCTTGCAAGTGTATTAAATTCTCCATTGGCAATCGAAACAAGTGTTCTGATTGTAAGGGCCTTTGTAAAATTAAGGGAGATTTTGTCTACAAATAGCGAATTGGCAAAAAAGATAACTGAATTAGAAACCATGTATGACAAACAATTCAAGGTGGTGTTCCAGGCTTTAAGAGCCTTAATGAATAGTGATCCTGTAAAAGCAGAAAGACCAAAAATCGGATACAAAATTGCTCAAAGCAACAGGTGATTGAGCTAATGCTATAATTTCAACATCTTTATTTATTTACTGAATGATCGCAAACTTAAAAACGCATCTTTTAAAGCAGCAAATCATATTTCACTTAACCCAAAATCCTAACCCCTAAATCTTTAAACAAAATGAACACTTTAAGAAACAATGTAAAACTGATCGGCCGCCTCGGCCAGGATCCGGAAGTCCGTAACCTCGAAAAGGACAACAAAGTAGCAACCTTCTCACTCGCCACCGGCGACAGCTATACCGATAAGGATGGCAACAAGAAAGAATCAACCGAATGGCACAATATTGTGG
>DZDC01000254.1 GCA_022736595.1 Draconibacterium orientale
GGTCTATCGGTAAAGGCTGTTCAGGCAGATTTACCAAACCGCCTTGAGGTGCTGCACTTTCACGGTGTGGTACTGAGCGTCAAGGTTAAAGCAAGGTCAGGCAGTTGTACGTCGAGGCTTTGTATGGTAAGGGCAGAGGAGTTGAGCGCAAGCGAACCGTTATCGAGGTGTCGAAAATAACTTTTACTGCGGTAAAATCAAGGAGGCTGCGGCTCCAAGAGATAGAGTGTAACAGTTCACCTGATTTACGGTTACACACCGCACGGCATAAAGACGGCAAGAACTCTGCTCGGGCTTTTTCAAGGAACAGGAGAAACAATGCTGTAATGACAAGCAAAACGGTGGAGAATCCCAAAGGGAAAACGCCAAAAGTAGCGAAGTGCAGCATTGTGGCAGATGAAGTCGTAGTAGCGAAAATATCCAAGAGAGTGGGAGTAATGACCTCACGAGCGAAGGGCTTCACATGGTGATGCTTTTTATTGTAGAACAAGTTACGCAAGTAACGATGATTTTTGGTAAAAGGCGATAGCTGAAATGCTTCACTGTGAAGAGCCGTGTGAATCGAGAGGTTCAAGCACGGTTCTGTGAGAGGTTTGGGGGTGAGATTCCCCCTTACCTACTCGATTTTATCTTCATATATGTTTAATGTCAGTTCGTTAGGTTTTGGAAAACTTGTCGGTAAAAGGTCAATTCTAAACGGTAGTTCCATTCCTTTCAATTCGTCAATTTGTTTATCTAAAAGTCCGTTTTCATTGCAATAGTTAAAAGTCAACTTTAAATAACGTCTGATAATCATTAATGGCAAAAACTGTCCACGAAAAGCCATCCATTCCATTAAGTCCTTCTTTCCTTTTGAACTGTTACAAGTCCTACAAGCAAAAATTAAGTTTTCTGCATCGTCCTTACCACCAAGTTTTTGCGGAAAAATATGGTCTAAAGCTAACTTGTCTGCCGAACCGCAATAATTACAAATTTGTCCTGTCTGCAATTTGATTTTTTCATCGTCAAAAATTGTCCGCATATTCATTGTTCCGTCTTTTAGTCCTTTGAATAGTTTGGCTCTAATCATAAAGTTAAACACTTCATATTTTTCTTGTTTCTTGTCAATGGCTGTATGAGCCATAGCCAAGTTTGCATATGAATAGTAAATTAAATGTCTAACTGTCTCTATTTTTTGTTTCGCCATTTTCCGCTGTTGTCGTTCGTTTTGTTAGTCGTCCTAAAATGCCCTATAACGTACGGCGGTAGGTACAGTGCCGGCATTTTTACTATTTAATTTTCGGTTTACGACTTTTTTAGTTTAAACAAAAAATTTCTTTACACGAGGGAGCAAGGCATTGGACCTACCGCATGTGTGCGCCCTGCATGAGCAGCGCGCACACTTGTTGCAAGCTCTGATTAAATCAGAAAAATACAAATTATTTTTCTAAAACGGAGCAGGAACAAGTGTGTATTTTCCCAGAGGGTGTAAATCCCTTATGCACGGAGTCGTGTCCGAAGCATTAGTAAGTCGCAAGGTGGCGTGTTGCGAGACATACACTGAAGGAA
>DZDC01000015.1:0-5011 GCA_022736595.1 Draconibacterium orientale
ATTCATTGAATTCATATAATTTGCGTTATAAAACGAGAGTTACCATTCCATTAAATTTTTGCTTATATCCTTCTGCATCAGGATACTCACTACTTCTACCAAGCACCTTGACTTGCCAAGTGTAAACGTCAACAAGAGGGTCTTGGGAAGAACCACGAACCTTTCCATCCCATCCTAAAAACTGATTATTGGTTTTAAAAACCTCTTGTCCCCAGCGATTAAAAATAACCAATTCGAATTCAAATACCTCAAAATCCGACTGGAAAACAACATTAAAATTATCATTTAAACCATCTCCATTGGGAGAAAATGCATCTGGTGCAAATAAATCAACTAAAACTGGAGGCAAATTGACAAGAGTCCAATTCTCATAAAACTCAAAAGGTTGAACATCATTAATTTCAACAAAGTTTAAACTCTGATTTCCTCTTGGTTTCATATCTTGCCATGAAGCTGCATTTGGATTATTTCTTGCAGCTTTGAGCCTATTTGGTAGGAGACTGTTTGTAACACCAGATACGTCTTTTGTAGCATAAGAAAAAGTTAAGTCAACTATAGGCATAAAAGCATGATTTGAAGGCACTATTGACCAATATCGATCAGCGACTTTGCGAATTTCAATATCTAACGAGGTCGAGCCAGCGGGTAGTGGCTCGTTGAACATATCAGTGGGATAGGTTGAAAAAGTAAAAAAAGTACTTTGATCCATAGCACTTTTTAGGTTAATAGAAAATTTTAAATCTGCAACACCACTTGGCACATCACTGCCAAAAGGCACCATAAAAGTCCCTGCATAATTGCTTGTATTCCAACGCAAAGTACCTAAACTACCAGGCAGCGTTTCACTCTTGATGAAGCCCGATTGATGCAAAATTGCGGATGGCTCCGATTTCTCAAGGATAAATTGTCGAGAATTTAAATCCAAAATGGCATCTAAAATTAGAGTATTAAAAACAGAATTAGAATTAACAGTAAGCAATTTACGTTCGCCTAATAAAACTAAATTTTCAAATTTTGTTGGAGAAATCCCGCCAATTAGTTGAGTATTTATGGTGTTACCCAGAATAACATTACCATCAATCCTGCTTAAAGATGAAGGATCTATTACATTGGAAAAAGAGTTATTGATCCAATTACCCGATACAAAAAAGTTACTACTTTGGTCTAAATCAACTATTCCATCATTGAGACCATCATTTTGGTTTTCGAAATCACCAAGTACTACAAGCGTATTATTCGTATTGGGGGCACCTGAACCGGTAATTTTTATGGACGCCCCTGCATTAAGCAATGCAGGCTGCCCACTCAAATTAAGCGCCAGAAATATATATAATACTAATATACAAATGGTTATACGCACTATACTATTATTTACAAAATCTATACAGATTACTATTAATTATAAAAATGAACGAGCAAAGATAATTCTAATCATTGAACCATCAAACACTTTATCTATAATTTAATAATAATATAAACACAATAATTTCAAAAGATTATACGAAAAAAAAATGTAAAAGTTTAGATTAAAAAACAATAAAAGGGTTGCTTCATTATTATTCCTTAAATCCCCTAAATTTTAAAGAGACTTATAATACAAATACTTCATTTAGAGAAAAATAACCTCTGACTCTAATAAAACACCAAACTTTTCAAAAACCTTTTTCTGAATATATTGACTAAGGTCAGTGATATCATTGCACGTAGCGCTTCCATAATTAACTATTACCAAGGGTTGTTTTTCGTACACTTTTGCTCCACCAATCGAAAAACCTTTTAAATTGCATTGATCGATGAGCCAAGCTGCGGAAATTTTCATCATTTTTCCATCTGAATCAAATGCAATAATTTCTGGGAACCTCTCATGGAGTTTAAGAAAGTGGGAATTGGAAATGATAGGATTTTTAAAAAAACTTCCTGCATTGCCCAATAGACTTGGATCTGGCAACTTTGAACGCCTTATGGAGCTAATAATTCGACTCATGTCCTGAATACTTGGAATCAAATTATTTTCATTATCCAATGCGGCTTGAACAGGTTTGTAACTCGCATTGAAAGAAGGCTTTGTACTTAGAACAAAGGTTACATTAAGAATTAGAATCTTACCTGAAAGACTCCCCTTAAAAATACTATCTCGATACTTAAATTGACAGTCGATATTTCCAATTTTACGGATAGAAAAATCTGCTAAATCGAGGTACTCAACACTTCCAATAAAATCTCCCACTTCCACACCATAAGCTCCAATATTTTGTACTGGTGCCGCACCTACTGAGCCTGGAATTAGAATTAGATTTTCAACTCCATAATACTGATTTTGGACACAAAATAACACAAAATCATTCCAAATCTCTCCACTATTCACCTGAATATGAACCCGATCATTTTCTTGCTTTTTAACATGAATTCCCTTAAGATTGGAATGTAAAATTGTCCCATTAAACCTTCCAGTAAAGAGTGTATTTGCTCCTTCTCCAAGCACATAGAGCATGTTTTTGTCTGTAGGCAAAAAAGGTATCAAATCGTCAATATCCTCCCTTTGATTAATTTCGATAAATTTTTTACATAAAAAATCAACATGAAAGGTATTATGATTTTTCAGATTGAAATCGTACTCTATTTTTAACATGACAAAATAATTTAATTGACACAAAAATACACAAAATAATATACGAAATCAGACATAATAACTAAATTTTCTTTGCTGCTTGACGCAAGATTTTTTATATAAAATACCATTTATATGATTGATTATATGTATTTTATACAATTTAACAAAATATTTTTGATATTATGTTTGACATTATCAATATATTTATATTTTTGCAGCCGCTTTTGAGGTAGATAAATCTCAAAAACAAACGTTCAAAGTTTAGTTAGATTTAATATAGTTTTTCAGCCTGGCAACGGGCGTTTTTTGTGTTTTGTGTGGTTTAATGTGTTTGAAGCTCAGCTGAAAAGTTGGGCTTCAATACTTTTAAGGCCTTACTTAATTTGATACGACAATCCCAATCCAAAGGATTGTTTTGCCTGAAGGCGCGGCCCTAATACTTCTTTCACTCCGTCTCCATTGGTGTCCTGCATGATAATTATATCTTTATCCCAAACCAAATCTAGGGTAAAAATCACACTGAAATATCTGGAAATCTTATAATTAATCAAAGTAGCCCAAACCACATCGGTCTGGATAGGCCACACATGAAATGCGGTAAAAAACTCTGCTCTTGAATTAAGACTTAGACCATTTTCAAATTCTTCTTGGTAAAAAAACTTAATATATGCTCCAGGTTCATTTTTGATACGTTTCCCAGGTTTAATAATTCTTCCAAGGTCATCATACACGGCTTTTTCAACACCAAACATACCCTCATTGGCCAGTTCCTGATTATTAACAATGGTCACTTTGTAGGTAACGGGACTTATAAGCACTGAAAGAAACTTGTTTGGAATCCAATCCATCCCAACTCCGACCAAGAAATAAGCTGGAGCCATAAATGAAGAAATGGGAATGGAATCATTAGGATAATTATAACCATTGGTAAATTGGGTTCTAAAATCCAGCAAGTAAGAATAGCGCCAGTGGTCACTGGCTTCAAAGCTATATTTTGACGTAAACTTTAATTTATCATCTGTTTTTTTTGGTTCCAATTTGCCATTGATTACGGTTCCGTATTTAGCATCCCAAATATTTTCCCAACTCACTTTATCGCGATGGTATCTCATGCGTAAAAATAAAACTGAGTTTATGTTTACATTATTTTCACCTCCTGCAGCCCAGTTTGTAAAACTATATTGCCCTAAATTAAAACTAGCGAGCCCATAATACCTCCAAAGCGTATCCTTGCCTAACACCTTTCCTTCTTGGGCTTTCAACAAAAAAACCAATGTAAAAGAAAACAGAAAAAGCAGGCAAAACTTTAAATAATTCATTGAGCAAAAGTATTAAACTTAGAATTTGAAAAAACCAATATTTTAAATTGAATATATTACGTAGTTTTGTAAAACGAAAAGGTGGGTATTTTCAAAAAGTGAAGTGTTTTGTTCCTTTTTAAATCCACAAAAATTAGTTTTACCTAAACCAAAACATAAGAATTTATGATATCATCCAAAATCACTCTTGTGGTGGGAGCGAGCGAAAACCCAAGTCGATATTCCAATATGGCTATGAAAATGCTAAATAGCAATAAACAAAACGTAATCGCATTTGGGCTCAAATCTGGGGTGGCACATGGCGTTGAAATAGAAAACAAGTGGCCGATCCACCAAGAAGTTGACACCGTCACCCTTTATATAGGTCCACAAAATCAACCTCAATATTATAAATCCATCCTCGATCTAAAACCTAGACGTGTTATTTTTAATCCAGGCACTGAGAATGACGAATTTGCCGATTTGCTTCAAAAAAACGGCATTGAAGTAGTTGAAAATTGCACACTGGTGATGCTAAGTATTGGAATTTATTAGGCCTTTATTTCACAGTCGCACTATCGATTACACTTCCATTTTCGTCCAAAAAGTAGATCCAACCTGTACTTTTTCCTTTATTAAACTTTTCGAACTTAATTATTTCTGTTCCTTTATAATAATGGACTAATCCATTACCTTGAATAAACTCGCCCTTGGCAACTACACGATTATAAGGGTCATAATATACCCAAGTTGAATCAAAACTTCCATTGGAATAACGGCCTTCGGTTTTCAATTCTCCATTTGCAAAATACGATCGATAAGACCCGTCTAAGCTATCCATTATATAGTTAAGCTCTTCAATAACAACTCCTTGGTCTGAAAATATCTTAAAAGTTCCTTCTTTCTTTCCCTTGGAATATTGCTCTGTACTTTGGGTTATACCATCAAATCCATATCGGGTTGACGTGCCATCTAAACTTCCATCCTTGTAGTTGTACTCAGCTTGAACTTGACCACTTTCGTAATAAAAAACCCACTTCCCATGAGCCTTATTTTTATAATAGTTTCTTTCGCTTTTTAACTGTCCATTTTCATAGTATTC
>DZDC01000015.1:5111-7791 GCA_022736595.1 Draconibacterium orientale
TTCAATTCTTTGGCCACTAAAGCAGCTTTATAAAAGTCGGCAATGGCTTTCTGTGGGTCAATGGGGTACAGCGAAGCATAACTTTCGGTGTACAATTCGATTCGATCAGTGCCTGTTTCCTTAGCATGAAACACCATTTCTTCGTTGGCATCCACAAATATACTGGTTCTAATCCCTTGTTCTTTTAAGGCAGCAATGGTCTCTTTTAAAAACTGCTTATGTAGTTTGGTATTCCATCCAGCGTTGGAGGTAATGGCGTCTGGAGCATCAGGAACCAAGGTAGCTTGGGCTGGTCTTGCTTTCAATACAAGTTCCATGAATTCACGGGTTGGATTTCCTTCTACGTTAAACTCTGTACGAATATGCGCTTTTAAATCAAAAACATCTGAGTAGCGGATGTGTCGTTCATCTGGTCTAGGATGCACTGTAATTCCCTCAGCTCCATACGATTCTATATCCAAAGCAGCCTTTAAAACATTGGGTAAATTACCACCTCTTGCATTGCGAAGGGTGGCAATTTTATTGATGTTTACACTTAGTTTTGTCATTTTTATATCTTTGTTGCAAATTTACATCAAATCTCAACATAGAAAGCGATCCAATGACAGCAAAAGAAGTACTCACCAACGATATTTCACCACTTATCACCAGCGACTCAGGAATATTTGCTTTGAGTATGATGGAAGAATTTAAGGTTCAACACCTTCCCATAGTCAATAATGAAGAGCTCCTTGGTATTATTAACGAAGAAGACGTGCTAAATATGTCGGATCCAGAAGCCGCCATTGGAAGTACATTCCTATCCACCTCTATGGTATATATTTTTGAACATCAGCATATCTATGATGCTGCATATCTATTTTTTCATCATAAGTTGAGTTTGCTTCCCGTGGTGGATGTTCATCAAAACTATTTAGGGGTCATCAAAGCTGATAACCTGCTCAACCAATTAAGTTCCAACTTAGGATTAAACCAAGAAGGAGCTACTTTGGTATTGGAAATGCATCCTATGGATTATAACTTAGGCCAAATAGCTCAAATTATTGAAAACAACGACCTAAAAATTCTATCGGTGAGCATTGAAAGCCACAGCGAACCCAACATTATTAATCTCATAATTAAACTCAACCTATCGGAAACCGAACGCGTTAAAATGGCTCTTACAAGATATGGCTATAACATCAAATATACCCTTCACGAAAACAAAAATGATGATACCGAAGATCTATTTTCTAATTTCATGAAGTACCTAAATATTTAATTTCCTATCTTTTTTAATATTACTTTTAAATGCATAACTTTAATAATAGATGAAGCTTATACTGTCCCTACTCCTACTAATGGCATTGCAATACGCAATAGCACAGAACCAAAAGTGGACTGTAAGTTCCATCGAGATTGAAGGAAATAACAAGACTAAAGCTGCCTATATTGAAAGAGAGTTATTATTTAAGATTGGTGACACGATAACCGCACAAAAATGGGAAAAGTTGCGACAAAAAAGCGTTGAAAATCTAATTAATTCCAATGTATTTCACGATGCTACTATCCGCATTAGCGACAGCGGAGGCATAAAAGTAACGGTAGTTGAAAAATGGTATTTGTGGCCTATTTTAAGAATGGAGATTGATGAACGAAACTTCAATACTTGGTGGGAAACTAAAAATCTTGACCGTTTAAGCTTGGGTCTTGACCTCAGTCATAACAATATGAGGGGAAGGGGCGAGATTATTACCTTGAGCTTGATGTATGGATATAATCGTGAACTGGGATTATCCTATAATTTTCCATACATCAATAAGTCAAAAACTCTGGGGCTGGCATTTTCATCGCTTTATACCTTAAGGCACGAAGTAAATAACACCACCGAATACGACAAACAGATGTATTTTAAGGTTAAGGACGAACCTGCCCAAGAGCAATTATCCAGCAACATTCAACTTCAATATAGGCCTCAGCATTATCTTAGTTTTTTGCTACAACTTGGCTTTGAACAGTTTCGGCTTAATGATTCACTGGTAGCAACTTACCCCAACTATGGATTGATAAATACGCCAAATTTTGATTATTTTGAACTCTATTTCAAGGCAAAATGGGATCATCGCGATTACAAACCCTACCCACTTGAAGGCTATTATATTGATGTAGAACTAACTCAAAGTGGCATTGCAGAGAAGGAAGAAAACATCGACATCCATTCCATTAAATCAACCAGTAGGTATTATTTAAATATTTTTCATCGAACTTATCTTGCTTTTGGGCTTATTGCGAAGTACTCAGGTGGAATGTATCAACCCTATCTACTTCAAAAAGGTCTGGGATACGGACGCGATTATGTGCGAGGTTACGAATACAATGTAATTGATGGACAAAGTTATTATGTCTTTAAAACAAACTTAAAATACGCACTTCTTCCTATGCGTAAGTTTAGGCTTCCTTACATAGAAACGAAAAAATTCAACCCAATCCCCATTGGTATTTATGCAAATATTTTTAGCGATATGGGTTATGTGAGTACCCGGCAAAACTATTCGAGCAACAATCGTTTGCCCAACAAATGGCTTAGTTCAGTAGGACTTGGTATAGACTTAGCAAGTTATTATCAACTGGTTATGCGGTTGGAGTACACCTTAAACTACGAAGGAGAATCCAATTTTTATCTCCATTTTATCGCACCAAT
>DZDC01000015.1:7891-20295 GCA_022736595.1 Draconibacterium orientale
GAGCAAATTATTAGTATTGCTCGACCTTTCGACTTTATTGGGCTTTTATCTATATTTTCAAAAGATACTCACGAATACACCATTACGGCAATTACAGATTGTGCCATTTGTAAAATCAACATCGATACCATACGCCGACTTGTTCAGAGCAATGGATTGTTTTCGATGGACATACTGAAGCACATTAGCCTTGTTTCGGATGAAATTATCCGCACCACTTATGCCATCAACAGTAAAAATTTAAGAGGCCGTATCGCCTTAATGTTACTTGACTTTTCAGAAAAGCACTTTCACTCTACCTCTTTCGACTTACCTATTTCGCGTAAGGAAATGGCTGAAATGATTGACATGACCCCAGAAAATGTGATAAGAATTCTCTCTGAATTTAGAAGAGACAATTTGGTGAATGTTAGAGGTAAACACATTGAAATCATGAACTTAAGTTTACTTACAAAAATTCGAGATTTGGGTTAGTAGTTAATACTTAAAAAAAGAGGTGCTTTGAATGATTCAAAACACCTCTTTTTTTTGTACAAAAACAAACAAAACATTATTCCATCGCAGCAGCAAGGGCAATACTCATCAGTTTGCTACGATCCGTATCGCTTCTACTGGTCAATACTACTGGTACTTTAGCCCCCATAATAACAGCAGCCGAAGTTGCCCCACCCATAAAATTCAAGGATTTATAAAGGATATTCCCACTATAAATATCAGGTGTTACCAGCAAGTCCACATCACCAGCCACAGGACTTTCTATGCCTTTATGGTGAGCTGCTTCAGCCGAAACTGCGTTATCCAAGGCCAAAGGTCCATCCACAATACAACCTGCAATCTGATTGCGTTGGTTCATAAGCGTCAATAAAGCTGCATCGGTACTTGGTTTCATTTTAGGATTTACAGTTTCCACAGCACCAATCACAGCCACTTTTGGCAAACTCACACCAAGTTTACGAAAGGCTTCTACACCATTATTCAAAATAGCTACCTTCTCGTCAAATTCGGGTTCCACGTTCATAGCAGCATCGGTAACGCCAATCAACTTATGGTAAAATGGGCTTTCAAAAAGCGCCAGATGCGAGAGTGTTCCACTTTTTCTTAGTCCATTTTCTTTGTCTAAAATAGCTTTCAGAAATGCTCCTGAGCTCACCAATCCTTTCATTAAAATATCAGCATTGCCCAAACGTATTTGCGCTACTGCTTTTACGGCAGCCATATTGGGGTTGGATTCTTCAATGATCTCAATTCCTGTTAAATCCAATCCAATCTTATGTGCTATCTTTTCGATTTCAACTTTGTTTCCAACCAAAATCGGCACAACAATTTTTTCGGCCATGGCATCTTTTAAAGCAAGCAAAACAGGCTCATCTGCGGCAGCAGCTACCGCTATTTTACGAGTTTTTTTGGTTTTAGCCAGATCTATGAGTTCAGTTAATTTGGTAAGCATGAGTTTATTTTTAAAAATTAAACATATTCTTTACTATTCATTCAATCCAAATTACGTAAAAGTGTAATTTGTCCTTCGGGTCGACGAAAACAATTCCAAAAGAATTGTTTTGTCGAGGTTAACCTTGACAAAAAAAATCAATTAAATTGATTTTTTTCATCAATAAGCATTGGCTTTTGGCTAATGCTTCGAGTTAAATATCAACGATTTACATTAACTTCTTCCTTGGGTTTAATGAACTCTGCAAAGTTAAATTTGACAGCAACATCACTCAAACCGGTCTTTACAATAAATGCAGATTGAGGGATGATAATTGGCAAGGATTAATAATTTTTTGAATTAATCATTTTCTTTAACCACTTTGTTAGCTGTAAATTAGCCGATTCCCAGGAATACTTTTCCTTTACAAATTTTCGTCCCTGCTCTGATAATTGACTTGCCAACTCTTTATCTGTTAGTAATTTAATAATATTTTCAGCATATTCATCTGCACTTTGAGAAATTAGAATCTCTTTATTTTCGTTGGCGCCCAAAGCTTCATTGACCAATACCGAACCTATACAAGGCAGCTCCGAAGACATGGCTTCCAAAAGCTTATTTTGCAAGCCGGTTCCCAACTGGAGTGGTGCCACAAAAACCTTAGAACTCTGATAGGCAAGCCTAATATCAGGCATCCATCCACTTACGGCAATTCTATTGTTTTCAAGTGATTTTACACTTGAATGTGGGTTTGCTCCTGCAATCAACAAAGTGCAATTGGGTAGGCGTTTCCAAACCTTGGGCATAACATCTTTAACTAAAAAGTGTACAGCGTCAATATTAGGAGGGTAACTCATATTGCCTGTGAACACTAAATCATTTTGTTTTTCTACCTTAATATTCGAAGTAAAATAGCTGGTATCCACACCATTAGGTAAAATATGAATAGGTTTGAAGTTTTGATTTTCAATCAGATTCCGGTCTTTTTCGGTGATGATACAACATTGTGAAAACCGATTAACCACTTGCTGTTCGTACTTCTTCATCCGTAACGCTTCGATGCCCAAAAGCCAGTTCAGTGGAAATGTAGCCACCGCTTTCCGCCGTTCCAACCCAGCAGAAAGTGCATCTTGAAAATCGAGGATGGTAATGCTTTGATACCGATTCACATATTCTGCGGTACGTACCATTTGTGCAAAGATCACCTCAGGTTGATGCTTCAAAACCCATTCATCAAATTTCTTTTTTATGTTAGAATGAGTAAAATACCCCACTTGAAATGGATGTCCTTTGAATAAAGATTGGGTCAAACCCCAAATTTTATCACCAAAACCAAATCGATGAAAGGAAACGGAGCTACAATACTTTAGCAATTCGCTTTCAGCGTCAGAGCTAATTTGCTCGTCGTTTAAACTAAACAATTTGATATCAAAATACTCAGACAAACCCTTTATTTGATGGTAGATACGGAGCTTGTCCCCTTTGTCCAGAGGCCAAGGCACACGACTTGTAATTATCCCCAAAACAGGTTTGTTCATACTCAGTATTAATTCAGCATTTTAGATTGGTCTCCGAATTGGACAAAGATAGAAAAAGCAAGTTATAACCGAAAAGTGAATGGACAAAAAAAAACCGCAAACAGATGCGGCTTTTTATCAGAAGATTCAATTTCTTATTTTTGCTGTGCCATTGCGGTTGGATCACCAGCTGAATTTACAGCGTCTTTATTCAACCTTAAACGACCTTGACCTTCGGTTTCAATCACAACAGTTGTTTCATCCATTTCGATCACTTTTCCATGGATACCACCAATAGTTACGATGCGGTCACCTTTAGCTAATGCTTCACGAAATTTTTTCACCTCTTTGGCTTTCTTTTGTTGAGGACGAATGAAGAAAAAATAGAAGACTGCAACAAGTAAAACCATCATAACAATACCTGAGTAAGGACTTCCTTGTTGTTGACCACCTGCGGGTTGAGCCATTAATAAAATGTTTAATAAGTTCATTTTGTAGTATTTATAAATTAATAATAAAGTTAATTGCTTATTTATCCACCACCAAAGCCGTCAATAAAAGCGCCACAACATTGGGTTGAGTATTGGCTAAAACAGTGGCCGTCTTTCTATTAAAACCAGGGCGATGGCTGCTATCAAAAGTAAGTTCAATATAATTCTCTTCACCTGGATTGATGGGAGTTTTAGGAAACTTAGAAGCTGTACAACCACAGGAAGTTTTTACCTGACTAATAATCAAAGGTGAGGTGCCTGTATTTTTAAACTTAAACTTAAAACTCACCCTTACCCCTTCGGTAATCTTACCAAAATCATGTTCGGTGGTTACAAATTCCATTTTTGGTAATCCATCAGTCTTCACTCCAGCTTCGGCAGAGTTTGGATTGTTGACCAAATCGGGAGAAACACTTGATTCCTGACCTCCGCAGGAAACCAATAAAAACAATAAAGTTAAAAAACTTAATCCTCGATACCAGTTCATCTTGTATAAGAGTTTAAATACATATGATTCATTTAGTTTTTCGTTTCATTTTGACCCACAATTAAAACTGGTGAGTCTAAGTTACCGATTTGAATTTCATACCACCACCACTAAAACCCCGTGATACTATCTTTGCAAATGGAGAAAAGATTTTACTTCAACTTTTGCTAGTCGGACTGGGTTTGTTTAAGGTAGCATTGGCGGCAAAAATAAATAAAAAAAAGACACTGTATCTACCCAATTCTTAAATGGTGCTAATGCTACTAATACGAATGCTGAATGCTCAATTGCAATGCCTTGGTAATTTTTACTCCAAATAATTCACTATTTCACCCAATAATGTGGCAGCAGTGCAATGGGTACATTTTACTTGAACATACTGACCCAAGCGAGCTTCTAAAGAATCAAAAACCATGACCTTATTTTGGTCGGTACGTCCCGACATTTGAGTTTTACTTCGTTTTGACACACTATCTACCAACACAGTAAAAGTTTTACCCACATCTTTTAGGTTGCTTTGATGCGAATTTTGTTGCTGAAGTTTAATAATTTCGTCCAATCGCTTTCCTTTTACTTCTTCCGGAACATCGTCAGCATATTTTTTCGCTGCCAAAGTATCCGGACGCTCAGAGTATTTAAACATAAAAGCGAAGTCGTAACCCACTTCTTGCATTAAAGAAACCGTTTCACCATGTTCCTCATCCGTTTCACCACAATATCCCACAATAATATCCGTAGAAAGTCCACAATCGGGTATTAAACTTTTTATTTTGGTAATCCTTTCTAAATACATTTCACGGGTATAGTTTCTCTTCATCCGTTTTAAAGTTGAAGAACTTCCCGATTGCACTGGCAAATGAAAACTATTGCAAATATTAGGAGTAACAGCAATCATTTCAATGAGCTCATCAGAAATATCCTTAGGATGCGAAGTTGAGAATCGCACTCGCAAAAGTGGGCTTAAATCAGCAACCATTTTCATCAACGAAGCAAAATTAACTTTCAAATCTCCCTCTTCCCAATGGTAACTATTCACATTTTGGCCCAGTAAAGTTACCTCGCGATAGCCTTTTGAAACCAAATCTTTAGCTTCGTTAAGGATCGAACGTGGATGACGGCTGCGCTCATGACCTCTTGTAAAAGGAACCACGCAATAGGCACAATAATTGTCGCATCCGCGCATGATGGAAATAAAGGCAGAAATTCCGTTACTATCTAACCGTACTGGAGCAATATCAGCATAGGTCTCTTCCTCCGACAAAATCGTATTGGCCATTTGCCTACTGCCCATACTTTCGTTGAGCATTCGTGGAATATCACGATAGGCATCGGGACCTACTACCAAATCCACAAATTTCTGATCCTGCAATAAGTTCTCTTTCAACCTTTCGGCCATGCAGCCCAAGATTCCTACTTGCAAACTAGGCTTTAATGATTTTAAATGCTTGAATTCTTGAATACGATTGATTACACGTTTTTCAGCATTGTCGCGAATGCTACAGGTATTTACAAAAATTAAATCTGCCGCTTTGATATCTTCAGTCAGCTGGTATCCCTCTTTGGTCAAAATAGAAGCCACCACTTCACTATCCGAAAAATTCATTTGGCATCCGTAGGTTTCGATATACAGTTTTTTGGTTGAAGACATATAATAAGGTATAGGTTAAATAAAAGTGGCTGCAAAAGTACGACAAAGCTTTAAAATAAAAAGAAAAGATGAATGATACATATTAATTCAACTGTAAGCTACCCAACTGAAAATAGGCATTTTGACATATAAAATTAATTTTATTAACCATAGCTAATAAATTATATACCTTTGCCGCCGCTTAGAAAATCGTTGATTTTATTTCATTTTGTTCATTTAAAAGTGCCAAAAAATAGTTTTTAAACTATCAAAATCTGAATTGAAAGCAGAAGGAATAAATCACCCAAATTTCGAGCAAAGGCATTTACTTAATTGTTAATGTGCACATTAAAAAAACCAATATAAACTCAATTTTATGGCTAAAAACCTTTTGATTGTTGAATCACCGGCGAAAGCTAAAACCATCAATAACTACCTCGGGAAAGATTTCATTGTGAAATCAAGTTTTGGACACATCCGAGATTTATCGAAAAAAAATCTTGGAGTGGATGTTGAAAATGGCTTTCAACCCCAATATGAAGTGGATTCTGACAAGAAAAAAGTGGTTGCAGAACTTAAAAAATTGGCCAATGAAGCTGAAGTGGTTTGGTTAGCTTCCGATGAGGACCGAGAAGGAGAAGCCATTGCATGGCATTTGAGTGAAACTTTAGGTCTAAGTCGCGAAAAATCGAAACGCATTGTTTTCCACGAAATTACCAAACCCGCCATCTTACATGCCATTGACAATCCTCGAGATATCGATTACAACCTTGTCAATGCGCAACAAGCCCGAAGAGTACTTGACCGATTGGTAGGTTTTGAATTAAGTCCTCTACTTTGGAAAAAAGTAAAACCCTCCCTCTCTGCTGGACGAGTACAATCTGTAGCCGTTCGATTGATTGTTGATCGAGAACAAGAAATTAATCAATTCAATACTGAGACCTATTATAAGGTTAATGCTGAATTTCAAAATACTGACAATCAAACAATACATGCTGAGCTCAACCATCGCTTTAAAGACAAAAAGTCGGCAAATGAATTTCTGGAATCTTGCATTGGATTAGGTTTTACGGTCAATAATGTAGAGAAAAAGCCAGCAAAAAAGAGTCCAGCTCCTCCTTTTACTACCTCAAGCTTGCAACAAGAGGCCAACCGCAAACTCAATTATTCGGTTTCCAAAACCATGATGTTGGCTCAACAGCTTTATGAAGCGGGACACATCACTTATATGCGTACCGATAGCACCAATCTTTCAGGCCTTGCATTAAAAATGGCCAAGGATGAAATTGTAGCTCAATACGGCGAAACCTATAGCAATACTCGCAATTATACCACCAAAACCAAAGGAGCTCAAGAGGCTCATGAGGCCATTCGACCTACCAACTTTGCCAATCGTGAAGCAGGAGACGACAATCAACAAAAAAGGTTATACGATTTAATCTTAAAAAGAGCCCTTGCTTCGCAAATGAGCGATGCTCAAATTGAAAAAACGATAGTTACCATTTCCAGCCCAAGTCCTAAATATCAATTTGTGGCAGAAGGAGAAGTAATCTTATTTGATGGATTTTTAAAAGTTTACAACACTGCTGTGGATGAGGATTCAGAGCTCAACGACCAATGGACTTTACCCGCGATCAAAGCAACTGAAAAACTTGAATACTCGAAAATTACAGCCACTCAAAAATTCACAAAACAACCTGCTCGATATTCAGAGGCAGCCTTGGTAAAAAAGATGGAAGAGCTTGGAATAGGCCGACCCTCAACCTATGCTCCCACCATCACCACCATAGTAAATAGAGGATATGTGGCTAAAGATGAAGTGGCAGCGACAAAACGCGACTTCGATGAATTGACCTTAATTAAAAACAAAATTGCCGAAAAACTTAAGAGTGAACAAGTCGGCGGCTCCAAGGGCAGATTATCGCCCACGGATATCGGAACATTAGTCAATGATTTCCTATCAAAATACTTTGAAAACATCATTGATTATAATTTTACTGCCGATGTGGAAAAGGAGTTTGACCTTATAGCCGATGGCAAAGCAGAATGGAATAAAACCATAAAAGATTTTTATGGAGATTTTCACCAAAAAGTAAGCACTACAGCTACTGAAGCTGAGCGCTTTAGTGGAGAAAGACTTCTGGGAATTGACCCTGAAAGCGGCAAAAATGTTTATGCTCGCATTGGAAAATTTGGCCCCATTATTCAGATTGGAGAAGCTACTGATGAAGAAAAACCAAGATTCGCAGGGCTTCAGACCGGTCAAACTATCAGCAATATTACCTTTGATGATGCCATGGCTTTATTTAAATTCCCAAGAAGTTTAGGCCAATTTGAAGGAAAGGAATTAAAAGTTTCGGTGGGTCGCTTTGGCCCCTACATTCAACATAACAGTTTGTTTTATTCGTTACCAAAAGAAGATCAACCCAGTTCAATTACCTTGGAAAGATCTATTGAAGTTATTCATGCTAAAAGAGATAAAGATGTATCCAATACTCTCAAAACCTTTGAACATGATGCTCCAATTGTAATTATGAATGGTCGCTTCGGCCCCTATATTTCCTATAAGAAGAAAAACTACAAAATAGCAAAAGGAACTGATTTACAAGAACTAACATTAGAAAAATGCTTAGAAATTATTGAAAAATTAGAGAAAAATCCTAGCAAAGGAAAAGCATTTAAAGGAAAATCAAAAAAGTAGGATACCATGGAAATTGCTATTTATCTGCAGCCCATTGAAATTCCCGATTATCAAATTGTTGGTGAAACCCAACAAAGGAGAATGGGGGATTTGATTCAAAGCTATTCGATGGGATCAAGTTTTCCTGATCTTGCTGGAGTTCAACTGGCTCTTATTGGAATCAGAGAGTCATCGCTTTCTGTCGAAAATTACGGATGCAAAGAAGCTCCTGATGCGGTACGAAAATATTTATACCGACTTTACGCGCACAATTCACGCATAAAGATTGCTGATTTAGGAAATATCAATGCCGGTTTTCAAGTTGAAGACACCCTATTTGCAGCCAAATCAGTGATTGAATACTGTTTAAAAAACAATATTGTTCCCATAATCATCGGAGGTTCACAAGATTTGACCTATGCCAACTATATGGCTTATGAAAATTTAGGTCAAATTATAAATATTGCCTCCGTGGACTGTGCCTTTGACTTAGGTAATGCAGAAGAAACCTTTAATTCAAAAAGCTTTTTAAGTAAAATAATCCTCCATCAACCCAACTTTCTTTTCAATTACACCAATATTGGCTACCAGACCTATTATGTAGATTATGAGTCCATTAAATTGATGAGTAATCTGTTCTTTGATGTTTACCGACTAGGAGAATTACGTTCCAACATCGAAGAGGTGGAACCACTTGTGCGTAATGCCGACCTTATCAGCTTTGATATCAGCAGTATTCGACAAGCGGAAGCTCCTGGAAATGCCATGGCTTCTCCCAATGGTTTTGACGGTGAAGAGGCCTGTAGAATAGCCCGTTATGCTGGTCTTAGCGACAAAGTAACCAGCTTTGGAATCTATGAAATCAATCCAGAGTTTGACCGCAACGGACAAACTGCCCATCTCGCTGCCGAAATTATTTGGTACTTTATTGAAGGATATTACCAAAGAAAAGGAGATTTTCCACATCTTCAAAAAGACGACTATAAAAAGTACACCGTTGGACTCCACGACCATGACCACGACATCGTTTTTTATGAGAGTAAAAAGAGCGGTCGGTGGTGGATGCAAGTGCCTTTAAGCGATCAATACGCCGAAAAATTTCAACGACACTTCATGGTTGCCTGTTCAAAAAGCGACTACGACCTTGCAAATACGAATGAAATCCCTGATAAATGGTGGCAAGTATATCAAAAACTGATGTAGCATAGGAATCCAATGCACAAATTATTTTATTAATTTTCAATATTTTACATTAAACTATTAATTCTTCATCAAGATATTTTAAAGTATGATTGTTAAATTTTATGTTATTGTTAATTTTTTTTAAAAATTCCTTGATGAAAAAAAAATTAACAATGATTTTTTTTCTACTTTAGCCCGCTGTAACTGTAACCTGCGCTAACCATACGCCTATGAAGCAATTTATTATAGCTTTAGTACTAGTATTTACAAGTGCTGTAGCATTTGCACAACAAGATGTGCAATACACGAATTTTATGTATTCTAAGTTGAGTTACAACCCTGGCTTTGCCGGTTTAAGCGAAAAAATATGCCTAACAGGTATATTTCGGCAGCAATGGATGGGTTATAAAGGCACCGATGGAGAAATTGGTGCTCCTCAAACTTATTCACTATTAGTAAATGTGCCTACCCCACGATTGATGGGAGGTATAGGGCTTAGCTTAACCCAAGATAAAATTGGATTTGAAAATAATATCAGTGCTCGATTGGCCTATTCCTTTCATTTAAATTTGGGTGACGGAGTTCTGGGATTAGGATTGCAGGCTGGTTTAATTAATAAAAAGCTTGATTTTACTAAATTTCGTCCTTATGACCCTGCCGATCCAATCATTACAGGTGGGTCAGCCACAGAATCAGCCATGAGTTTTGACTTGGCTTTTGGAGCTTATTATAAAGGACCCAATTTTTATGCAGGTATTTCTTCGACTCAAATGCAAGGCTTCTGGGGTAGTTCAGCTGAGTTTGCCTCTGGTTTGGCCAGCCCCAATTATAAAAATCACCTTTGGATTACAGGAGGTTATCAATTTCAAATGCAAAGCCTTCCCTCTTTTATGTTTGAACCTCAAGCGCTAATTAAGACCGATTTCTCATCAGCTCAGTTTGATGTAAATATGTTGGCTTGGTACAATAATAAAATATATGCCGGCGTTAGTTACAGAGCTACAGATGCTGTGGCCGTGTTAGCAGGGATGAAAATAAGTGATGACATACAAGTGGGTATATCTTATGATATTACCACCTCTAAAATGAGTAAAGGAACATCTGGATCTTTCGAGGTTTATGCACGTTATTGTTTTGCAATCGTAATACCTCCAAAACCCTATAAACATGGAACAGTATTATATCTGTAACCAATTTTAATATCAATCGTAGAAAAAGACATTTTAATAACAAATAACAAAGCTATGTTGTTTAAATCAAATCGAAAAATTGCGCACTGGATGTTTGCCCTAGCAACCACCATACTCCTATCGGGATGTGGTAGCGACAGTGGAGAACTCATTGGCGTTCAAGATCGTGAAGAGTGGTACCAAGATATTCCTTTTGGTATGCTTTTTATTCCTATGGGTAGTTACAATATGGGAACTTCCGATCAAGATTTCATTTATAGCCAGTCTGACCCTGCTAAAATAGTATCAGTACAAGCTTTTTACATGGATGAAACCGAAATTACCAATAACGAATACCGTCAATTTGTGTACTGGGTTCGCGATTCAATAGCCCATGAAATACTTGGAGAATTTGGTGACGAAGAAATCGTTGGTGAACACAAGATGAAAAATAAAGATGGTGACGATATTGAAATTATGGAACAAGGTCAAGTTCATTATCCTATCAATTGGTCAACTGAGATAGAATGGAACGATGCTCAAGAAGGTGGAACCGTTGCTGTTTTGGAAGAAGATGGATTTTTTATTCCAGACGAATTGCCTGGAGTGAACAAAAGTCCACGTTACTATCACGTACGACAGGTTGATGTTACACGTTTAATGTTCTCCTATTATTGGATCGATTTTCAACAAGCTGCCAGTCGCGCTAGCCGAACCAACGGACATTTTAGCCGCATGGAAGAACGGGTAAACTTCATTAAATACCGTAAAGATAATGTTTACCCTGATACCTTAGCTTGGGTACACGATTTTACTTATTCCTACAACGAACCCATGACCTTAAACTACTTCTGGCATCCTGCTTACGATCATTATCCAGTAGTAGGAGTTAGTTGGTTACAAGCAAGAGCCTTCTCAATTTGGAGAACTGGTTTAAAAAGAACCAACAGCATTCGAGATGAAGTGGCATTCTGGAACGATTTCCGTTTACCTTCAGAATCAGAATGGGAATATGCCTCTCGTGGTGGATTAGATCTTAACCCTTATCCTTGGGGTGGACCATATATCCGCAATTCTAATGGATGTTTCTTGGCTAATTATAAGCCCTTACGTGGTAATTATGTGGACGATGGCGGCTTACACACGCTGATTGTGGCTCACTTTGCACCTAATGACTATGGTTTGTTTGATATGGCAGGTAACGTTTCAGAATGGTGCGATGATTCTTACGAGGAGTCAACCTATCGTACAGCACATGATTTAAACATGTCATTTTCAAGAAGAGTAATGGAAAATGGAATGGATGAAGATATTACCTCAGGATTGAAACGTAGAGTAATCAGAGGTGGTTCATGGAAAGATGTTGGATACTATTTGCGCACCAATGCCCGTAGTTACGAATATCAAGATACTGCTAAGAGTTATATTGGATTTAGAAATGTTCAAACCTACTTAGGACGCGCCATGGGAGACGGACCTAGTTCATCAGCAGTATATCGTTAATAAAGCACACAATTAATCATCAATATTTTAAAGCAACATTAAATTAAATTATCATGGGAATTAACAGTTTAGTAAGAAGTAAAGGATTTAAAAGCTTCATGGCCAAGCTATATGGTTGGGGAGCAGCAATCGTAATTTTAGGAGCACTTTTCAAAATCAATCACTATCCTGGAGCTGACCTAATGCTTATTGTAGGTCTTTTAACCGAGGCATTCATTTTCTTCTTTTCTGCTTTCGAACCCCCGCACGTAGAACCAGATTGGAGTTTAGTTTATCCTGAACTTGCTGGCATGTACGATGCTTACTCCGACCCAAGTATGGG
>DZDC01000015.1:20395-26340 GCA_022736595.1 Draconibacterium orientale
GTTTACGAATTACAACTTCAAAACAGCAGCCAACAAACTGAAACATTCAGTAAGTTGGGTACTACAATGAATAATTTCTTGTTAAATCTCGAGCAAAGTGTTGAAAACACTGAAAAATATAAAGTTCAATCTGACGTATTGGCTAAAAACATAGCCGCCTTGAATCAAGTTTATGGTAATATGCTTAACGCAATGACTGTACAGCGTTAATTTCGTATTAATCCAATCTATTAATTTATAAAACAAAAATTCAATGTCAGGAGCAAAAGAAACACCAAGGCAGAAGATGATTGGTATGATGTACCTCTTCTATACCGCTCTTCTCGCACTTAATATTGCCGCCGACGTTCTCAACGCCTTCGTTTTAGTAAACGAAGGAATGAAACGTACCAATACCAACTTTGGTTCGAAAAACGAACTTCTCATGACTGCGTTTTCACGTCAAATGGAAAACGATAAGGCTAAAGTTGGACCCTACTACGAAAAAGCTCTTAAAGCTGAAAAATACGCCGAAGAACTTGTAGCCTATTTAAATGATGTACAAAATCGTTTGATCATCGGAACCGAATTTGACGACAAAACCACTGAAAATTTTGAGTATATTCTTAAAAGTATTTCAGGTGAAGACTCGACAGTAGTATATAAAGAAGCTAAAGACATTCCTACTCATCACCTTACAAAAAAGGATAAGTATAATGTCCCTATGGAGATTTTGATTACTGAAGTACCTGGTAAAACTCGTGAAGCTGATGTGATGAAAGAGAAGTTTAAAGAGTTTAACACCAAAATGATGGGACTTCTTGATCCAAAAGATCGTGCTGATATCAAATTAGGACTAACCACCGAAGATGTTTATAATCCTGTGGATCGTAAATGGCAAACATGGGAGCATAACAACTTCCACCACACAGTATTGGTTGCTGACTTGGTACTGATGAATAAATTCATTTCAGAAGTACTTAATACCGAATCTGAAATTCTGGCTAAGCTTTTCTCTTATATCGATGCTAAATCGCTTAAGTTTGACGCAGTTAAGGCAGCATTAGTTCCCACAAAAGGAACTGTGATCATCAGCGGAGCCGATTATGAAGCAGACATTTTTGTTGCTGCATATTCAAAAACAGATAATCCATTGGTTGATATCAAGCGTGGAGTTGATAAAATTGACTCTACTGAAGGACCGGGGTCTCGTACCAGCGGCGCTTATGAGCACATCAGTGAAGCTACTGATGGTGTTGTAAAATACAAAGTTAGAACAGGAGCTACTGGAGAATTTAAATATGCAGGATTTATCCATGTTAAAGGTCCAGATGGCAAATACCAACAAAAACAATTTAACGGTTCTTACACAGTTATCCAACCTATGGCCAGTGTAAGTGCTGACAAGATGAATGCTGTATATCGCAAACTTGATAACCCAATCACCGTAACTGCTGCTGGTTTTACTAATGATAAAATCAGAGTAAGCGTTACAGGAGGTAATCTAAAATCTATGGGAAATGGTAAATACATTTATCAACCTGGTGGTAATGACAAAAAAGTAACTTTCTCTGTTACTGGTACCAAAAGCGATGGAACAGCCGTTCAATTAGGTAAAATGGAATTCCGCGTAATGGGTGTGCCTGCACCTATCATTAGGCTTGCTGGTCAAAGTGATGGTGAAATAAGTAAGGATGTGATATCAAGTCAACCTTTCTTAACTGCTTCCATGGATAACTTTGTTTTTGACTTAAAATACACTGTTTCAAGATACGAAATTCAAGTGTTTAGCGCTGATGGTAAAATGGTTGTGCGTGAAAATGTTACTGGTAGTAAACTTTCTGCTAATTCCGTTACCAAAATCAAAGCTGCTCCCAGAGGTTCCATTATTAATATTTTAAGTGTTCGCACAACTGGACCTGATGGTGAAAAACCCGCATTGGGCATCACTCTTAAAATCAAATAGATATGAGAAAATTTGTAGTTGCACTTGTAATGTTCAGCTTTTTTGGAGCTAATGCGCAAGTATTAGACCCAGAATACGGACCAAGAGCATGGAAAAAAGAAAATACAAAACAGGAAGAACCTGTAATTTTAACTCACGTTAGAGAAGCAGATGTAATGTGGTCGAAACGCATTTGGCGTACAGTCGATTTACGTCAAAAGCAAAACCTACCTTTGTATTATCCTTTACAAGACATTACCCTTGGCAAAAGGTCCCTAATACAAGTCATCTACAATGTTTTAAACGATTCTAAAGGCCCTCAAATACCTGCTTATACCAGTTATGAATTAAAGGATCAAATACCCGCAGATCAAGTGCTCAAAATGTTTACTGTTGAACAAGAATTTGACAGTCTCCTCTTTGACGCTGCTAGCGGAGTATGTTTGGGAACTCAAAAGAATGTATTTAGAAAAACCTTTGAAGGAGAAATTAAAGAAGGTATTGTAAAAGTGCATTTGATGGAAGACTGGTTTTTTGACAAACAAAGATCTGTAATGGACGTTAGAATTCTTGCCTTAGGTATCGAAATCCCTGTATATAACATCAATGAAAGTCAACAAAATTGTGATGGAACCGATGTTATCGTATTTAATGGATGGAAGGCAGCTGGTGGTTCTCAAGAAATATGGTTCTTCTTCCCCGATTTAAGAGGTGCCTTTGCTACCCATGAAGCCTACAAACGTGCTAATGATGCAGCACGTATTTCTTATGACGATGTATTTCTAAAACGAATGTTTGCAAGCTACATCTTCCGTGAAGAAAGTGTTTATGATCGTGAAATTGATAAATACACAAAACGCCTTGAAGCATTATTGGAAGCTGAACGCATCTCAGAAAGCATTCGTACCTTCGAAATGGATATGTGGGAATACTAATCCCAACCTTCTAAATAAATTCAAAAAAGCCCGTTTATTCGGGCTTTTTTATTTTAGCAAATAGCCTATTTTAATACCTTTGCATTCTACAATCAGATTCATGTCAATCAATTTACTGCAAACGGAGTTAAAATATTTAAAAGGCGTTGGACCCATTCGGTCTGAACTGCTCGCCAATGAACTCCAGTTTAAAACCTTTTTTGACTTGTTGTATTACTTTCCTTATCGATATATCGATCGTACTCAAATTCACTTGATCAACACCATCCAAGATGTAAATGTATCCATTCAGTTGCAGGGAACCGTGGTAAGTACTGAGACTGTTGGAAAAGGCAGGGCCATGCGCTTTGTCGCTAAATTGCAAGACAGCACCGGTCAGATAGATTTGGTTTGGTTTCAGGGGATAAAGTGGATTAAGGATAAAATACAAATGAATCAAACCTATTTGGTTTATGGAAAGCCCACTCGCTATGGTAGAACCTTCAATATTACGCATCCCGAAATAGAAAAGGTAGAACCAGAAATAACAAAAGTAGCCCGCTTTCAGGCTGTCTATAGCTCCACTGAAAAGCTTAACCAAGCTGGACTTAATAGCAAAGGCTTCAACCAACTGATGAGCCATTTAATTCCTATGGTTTTTGAGCTAATTCCAGAAAATCTGAGCTCCATAATAATCAGAAAGCACCATTTTATTAGCCACAGCGATGCCATTCGACAGATTCATTTTCCTCAAAGTGCACAACAAGTAATCGAAGCCCAAAACCGACTTAAGTATGAAGATTTTTTCTTTATTCAGATGCAACTATTAGGACAAAAAGTAAACCGGCATCAACGCATTAAAGGGATCGTCTTTGATCGGGTAGGTGAAATATTTAACCAATTTTATCAAAAGTATTTGCCCTTTAGCCTTACCAATGCGCAGAAAAGAGTAATTAAAGAAATTCGTAGTGACTTTGCTTCCGGCCATCAAATGAACCGTCTTCTCCAAGGGGATGTGGGATCAGGAAAAACCATGGTGGCTTTACTTTGTATGCTCATCGCTTTGGATAATAAATTTCAAACCGCATTGATGGCTCCCACTGAAATATTAGCTTACCAACACTTTCAAACCATTAGTAAGCTACTCAGCGAAATGTCTGTGGAAGTTCGACTGCTCACAGGCAGCACACCCAATGCCCAAAGAAAAGAATATCTTGAAGATTTAGCTTCAGGTAGAATTGATATTTTAATTGGGACCCATGCCCTTATAGAACCGACCGTGGTTTTCAACAATTTGGGCTTTGTAGTCATTGACGAGCAACATCGTTTTGGGGTAGAACAACGGGCTAAACTTTGGAAAAAAGGGAAGTATATACCTCACATTTTAGTGATGACTGCCACTCCTATCCCCCGAACCATGGCCATGACCTTGTATGGTGACCTCGATTATTCGGTAATTGATGAATTGCCACCAGGACGAAAAGACATACAAACATTCCTTTATAGCGATTCTAAACGAATTGCACTTTTTGGTTTTATTCGTCGTCAGATTGCCGAAGGCCGACAAGTATATGTGGTTTTCCCATTGATCAATGAATCAGAAACCCTCGATTTAAAAGATTTACAAGATGGATACGATGGTATTTCAAGAGAATTTCCTCGTCCTCAATACTTTATAAGCATTGTTCATGGACAAATGAAAGCCAAAGACAAGGAAATAGAAATGGCACGCTTCAAAAGGGGTGAAACGCACATTTTGATTGCTACCACGGTAATTGAAGTGGGTGTTGACGTTCCTAACGCAACCGTAATGGTGATTGAAAATGCGGAACGATTTGGACTATCGCAACTGCATCAACTTAGAGGCCGAGTGGGAAGAGGTGGAAACCAATCCTATTGCATATTGATGGCCGGCAATAAACTCAGTGCCGAAGCCAAAGCCCGACTCGAAATAATGGTGCAAACCAATGATGGATTTAAAATTGCCGAGGCTGATTTAAAACTCCGAGGACCCGGGGATATTCAAGGAACCCAGCAAAGTGGTATTTTAGCTTTAAGCATCGCTGATTTGGTAAAAGACGAAGCATGGCTCAAACTGGCGCGCAAGGATGCCGAAGATATTCTAAGTGCTGATCCCAATTTGCAAAACCCCATCAATGCACCCATTTCACAACATATCATTTCAAGATATAAAGGCAAAAGCAACTGGAGCATCGTTAGCTAATTTCAAAGTAAAAATGGAATTAAACTGTCCAGATTGCTTGAAATTACTTAAATTTGCATCTTATTTTCAAATCCAAATTTTAAATGGAAATTTCATATAACTGGCTTAAAAACTACGTACATACGCATCTTAGCGCCCAAGAAGTGTCGCAATTGCTCACCGATTGTGGACTTGAAGTGGAAAGTCTTACCTATTTTGAGAGTATTAAAGGTGCCTTAAAAGGAATAAGAGTAGGGGAAGTACTTACTTGTACCAAACATCCCAATGCCGACAAATTGAGTGTAACCACAGTAAACGTAGGTAATGGTGAAATTTTACCCATCGTTTGTGGCGCCCCCAATGTGGCACAAGGTCAAAAAGTACTTGTAGCCACGCCTGGCACTATTATATATACTGGAAACGACTCCTTTGAAATCAAAAAATCAAAAATTCGGGGAGAAGTAAGTGAAGGAATGATTTGCGCTGAAGACGAACTACAATTGGGACATTCGCACGATGGAATTATGGTGCTCGATTCCCAAGTGACTGTTGGAGCCGACGCCACACAATATTTTCCCGTAGAAACAGATTATATCTTTGAAATAGGACTTACGCCCAATCGCTCTGACGCTACCAGCCACATTGGTGTTGCTCGCGATTTGGTGGCCTTAATTAATCGTTTTTATCCTGAACAAAAAACCACACTGCATTTACCCTCTGTGGAGAATTTTAAGGTAAAAAATCAAAATTTACCCATCGATATCACCATCCAACAAACCGATGCTTGTGAAAGATATACTGGTATTTGCATTGAAAATGTGGAGGTAAAAGAAAGCCCACAATGGCTTAAAAACCGACTTACTGCCGTAGGTTTGCGTCCCATCAATAACATAGTGGATGTTAC
>DZDC01000015.1:26440-28210 GCA_022736595.1 Draconibacterium orientale
TAGATGGAATCGAACGGAGGCTCAGCAACAAAGATTTGATGATTTGCGATGCCAGCGAACCTATGTGTATGGCGGGAATTTTTGGCGGCGCACAAAGCGGCGTTTCCAATTCCACCAAAAATATTTTTCTCGAAAGTGCTTATTTCGATTCGGTTTACGTTCGCAAAAGTTCAAAGCTACACAATTTAAAAACCGATGCTTCATTTAGATTTGAGCGCGGTGCCGATCCTCATATCACTCCTTATGCCCTGAAGCGAGCCGCAGTGCTCATTGAAGAAATTTCAGGAGGGAAAATAGCTTCAGACCTCATCGATATTTATCCAAATGCTATTGATAACAAGCAAGTTGAACTTAACTTTCAAAAAATCGAAAGCGTGATAGGCCAATTTATTGAGCCGCAAATTATCAAAACCATTTTGCACGATTTGGGAATCACCATTCTTAAAGACAAAAAAGAGAGCCTACTTTTGAGTATCCCACCTTTTAAAGTAGATGTCACTCGCGAAATTGACCTCATTGAGGAAATCCTTAGAATCTATGGATACAACCACATCCATTTTGGAACACAGATAAAATCGTCGGTAAACCATACCGCAAAACCTGAAAAAGACACTGTATTGCAGTTGATTTCAGAGTTTTTGGTGGCTAATGGATTCAACGAAATCATGAATAATTCGCTTACCAAAGGCGAATACTACGAAGCCTCCGAAACGGAAGCCAACAACAGCATTAAAATCCTTAATCCTTTAAGTAGCGAACTCAACGTATTGCGCCAAAGCCTATTACATGGAGCTTTAGAAAGCATTCAGCGCAACCACAACTACAAAAGCTTTGATTTAAAACTCTTTGAATTTGGAAATAGCTATCAATGGAAAGATAAGTATGGACTGAACGTAGAAAAGAAGTTCGATGAGCATTTTCATTTATCCATGATTATCACTGGTTTAAAAGCGGCGGAAAGCTGGAGAAGCGAAAGTAAAGCCATGGATTTCTACGATTTAAAGGCAGTATTAAGTTCTCTCTTCACTCGATTTGGAATCGAAGTACAAAACTTCAAAGCCGAAGAAATTCAGGATGAGAAATTCAGTATTGGAATGAAATGGAGCTTTCAAAACAAAGCCATTGTAAGTTTTGGCAAAGTAAACCATAAACTTTTGAAAGAGTTTGATATTCAGCAAGAAGTATTTTATGCCGATATTCAATTCGAAAACTTCTTAGCTTTATTACCCCAATTCAAAACCCGCTACAGCGAATTGCCCAAATATCCTGCGGTTCGTCGCGATTTAGCTTTGCTGGTTGATCAAGTCATTCAATACCAACAGATTGAAAGTATCGCCTACCGCATTGGCGACAAGCTCGTTAAGGATGTGAATCTCTTTGATGTGTATGAAGGCAAAGGAATACCTGAAGGTAAAAAGTCTTATGCCATAAGTTTGATACTCCAAGACGAAAGCAAAACCCTCACCGACAAGATTGTGGATAAAGCCATTGCCCGTATTGTGGACGTTTTGAATAAAGAGTTGGAGGCACAGTTGAGGTAAACTCATTCATTAAAATAAAAAAAGCCATTCAAAAATTTGAATGGCTTTTTAGTTTTACTAAAGCAATGGAGGTGTGCCTAGATCCTAATTCCCAAAATCGTAACATCATCAATTTGCTTCCCATTCCCAATCCAAGCAATGAGTGAACTTTCAAGCAAATTCTGCTGAGTTGCCATGGATAGGTCATGGATGGAGATTAGCAACTCTTTCAAACGTTTAACCAAAAACT
>DZDC01000116.1 GCA_022736595.1 Draconibacterium orientale
GAATCCTTAAAAACAAAAAGCCATTTCGATGCATCGAAATGGCTTTTTTATGGTTATTCCTTTAAAAAGAGTAAAGGGGGTTCTAACTCCCATTATATATTTTTAGGGTCAGCACACAACTTAGCACTCAAAAACTCGCGATTCATAAAGGCAATGTTGGAAACCGAAATTTCCTTGGGGCATTCTTGCTCACAAGCGTAGGTGTTGGAACAGTTTCCAAATCCCAGGGCATCCATGGTGGCCACCATGTTTTGTACACGGCGGGCAGCTTCCACTTTTCCTTGGGGTAAATGTCCAAACTGCGATACTTTGGCTGCCACAAAGAGCATGGCCGAAGCATTTTTGCAAGTGGCCACACAAGCTCCACATCCAATACAAGATGCAGCATCCATGGACAAATCAGAATCCACCTTGGCAATGGGAATGGCATTGGCATCGGGAATGCCTCCGGTATTCACCGATACGTATCCTCCAGCTTGAATGATTTCGTCAAAAGCACCACGGTTTACAATCAAATCCTTGATTATTGGAAAGGCTTTGGCTCTAAAAGGTTCCACATAAATGGTGTCGCCATCGCTAAATTTACGCATGTGCAATTGGCAAGTGGTGATGCCGCTATCGGGTCCATGAGGGCGACCATTGATGTATAAACTGCATGTTCCACATATTCCTTCGCGACAATCGTGGTCGAAAGCCACAGGGTCTTCTCCCTTTTCTATAATCGATTGATTGAGTACGTCAAGCATTTCGAAGAACGAACTGTCAGGAGAAACGCCTTTGACTTTATATTCAACCATTTTTCCTTTGGCGCGTTGGTTGGCTTGGCGCCATATTTTTAATGTTAAATCCATGATATTCTCCTATTTATAGTTACGTTGTACAAGTTTAATAGCTTCAAAAACGAGCTCTTCTTGGTGTCGTTCGGGTTTTTGACTTTCGCCTTTATATTCCCAAACGGCCACATGAGCAAAGTTGACATCATCGCGTTTTGCTTCGCCTTCTTCGGTTTGGCTTTCTTCTCTGAAGTGTCCTCCGCAGCTCTCATTTCTGGCAAGAGCATCCATGGCCATCAATTCACCCAATTCGAGGAAATCGGCCACACGTCCTGCTTTTTCCAATTCTGGATTGTATTCGCCAATATTGCCTGGAATGCGTACATCTTTCCAAAATTCTTCACGAAGTTTGGGAATTTCTGCAAGGGCTTTTTTCAGTCCTTCTTCGTTACGTGCCATACCTACATTATCCCACATAATCAGTCCCAAACGCTTATGGAAACTATCCACAGATTGCGTTCCTTTGATGTTCATGAGTTTGTTGATACGATCGGTAACTTCTTGATGCACTTGGTCAAACTCTGGCTCTTTTCCTGTAAAACGTTTAACGTGTATTTGATCAGCAAGATAGTCGGCTATGGTGTAAGGCAATACAAAATATCCATCGGCCAATCCTTGCATCAAAGCCGAAGCACCTAAACGGTTGGCTCCATGATCGCTAAAGTTAGCCTCTCCAATGGCATACAAGCCAGGGATGGTGGTCATCAGGTTGTAATCGACCCACAGACCGCCCATGCTGTAATGGATGGCAGGATAGATCATCATGGGAGTTTCGTAAGGGTTATCGTCCACAATCTTCTCATACATTTGGAAGAGGTTACCATAACGGGCTTCCACAACCTTTTGTCCTAAACGACCAATGGCTTCTTTGAAATCCAAATAAACAGCCAATCCTGTTTCTCCTACGCCAAAACCTGCATCGCAACGTTCTTTGGCTGCTCTTGAGGCTACGTCACGAGGTACTAAATTTCCAAAAGCGGGGTAACGACGCTCCAAATAATAATCGCGATCTTCTTCGGCGATGTCTTTGGCTTTCATTTGCTTTTTCCTGATTTTTTCGGCATCCTCTTTCTTTTTAGGAACCCAAATTCTTCCATCATTACGCAAACTTTCACTCATCAAGGTCAGTTTACTTTGGAAGTCGCCGTGAACGGGTATGCAGGTGGGATGAATTTGCACAAAGCAAGGATTACCAAAAGCGGCACCTCTCTTATAAGCTTGCCAAACGGGGCTGCCGTTGCTTCCCATGGCGTTGGTGCTGAGGAAGAATACATTGCCATAACCACCGGTGGCCAATACCACTGCATGGGCAGCGTGGCGCTCAATTTCGCCGGTAACCAAGTTGCGGGTGATGATACCTCGAGCTTTTCCTTCGATGGTCACCACATCCAACATATCTTGACGGTTATATAGTTTTACTTTGCCGGTTTTTATTTGTCGGCTTAAAGCACTGTAGGCTCCAAGTAGCAATTGTTGTCCGGTTTGACCACGGGCATAAAAGGTTCTTGAAACTTGAGCTCCACCGAAACTACGGTTATCGAGCAATCCGCCATATTCGCGGGCAAAAGGAACTCCTTGTGCCACACATTGGTCAATAATGGCGTTGCTCACTTCGGCCAAACGATACACATTGGCTTCTCGAGCACGATAATCGCCTCCTTTTACGGTATCGTAAAACAGACGAAAAATGCTATCGCCATCGTTGGGATAGTTTTTAGCCGCATTTATACCTCCTTGAGCTGCAATGCTGTGAGCGCGTCGAGGGCTGTCTTGGTAACAAAATACTTTTACTTCATAACCCATTTCGCCTAAGGATGCAGCAGCACTGGCTCCAGCCAGACCTGTTCCTACTACGATAATGTCAAGTTTGCGTTTGTTGGCAGGATTTACCAGTTTTCCGTGGTTTTTAAAATAATTCCACTTCTCTGCTACCGATCCTGCGGGTATTTTTGAATCTAGCTTTATCATATCATTGTTTTTTTATGATCTCTGTTATTGTGTTTTGTTTTGCGATTATGCCAATAAAAAGTAAATAGGAATAATGCTGAATCCTAAGGTAATAATCAAGGCATAGAGCGTGCTAAAGAGCTTTACAAAGCCTGTATATTTGGCATGCTCAAGACCTAAGGATTGAAAACCAGATTGAATGGCATGGTTGAGGTGAAAACCTAATGCTAAAAAAGCAATGAGGTAAATAATACTGTACAAGGGTTGTTTGAAGAGCGCAATGCTACTGTTGTAGAAATCAGGATGACCGTGTGCATCCATTAAGCCACTTATCAATCCCACTTTAACAAAATAGAAATGAATAAAATGCAGAATAAGAAAAATGAATACGATAATACCAGTGTGAATCATGTACTTACTCATAAAAGCAGACTCAGATACATTGGCTTTTTGATAGGCCACCGGACGCGCTGCTTTGTTTTGAAAGTACAAAATAATCCCCAATGCAATGTGCACAATGAAGGCCGCAAAGAGTACTACCTCAAAAATTTTAATGATTGGATTGGTGCCCATAAATTCGGCAGCAGCCCTAAAGGATTCACCTCCATCGTTTAACAATAGCATCAGATTGATGACAAGGTGAACCGCCAAAAAACTCACCAAAAAGAGACCGAGAATGCTCATGCTAATCTTCTTGGTAATGGATGCATAGTTGAGAAAAGAATTACTCATAATGTTTTTAAATTAATAAATAATAGAACTATTGGGTATGAAGTCGTTCGGAAACCTCATATATTGAATGCAAATGAAAAAAATAAAATTTTACAACTTCCTGTAATTTAATGCAATAAGAATTGAGATGATTTTTTTCTCAATTTTTGCGCTACAAAGTTAGAGGTTTATGTGCATATTTGTAACCTCAGATGATTATTTAAACCTTTTCTAAATTAGCTTATCATGCGTGCTCCAAATCCTCCATCTCAACTCTTTGTTGAGAAGCGTAAACAACTAATAACAAGCTTGCAAACCGATAGTTTGGTGGTGCTTTTTAGCCCTGACGAGTTTCTTCGCAATGGAGACCAATACTTTAAATTTCGGCAGAATTCTGACTTATATCAACTTTGTGGGTTAAATCAGGAAGAAACGATACTGATGTTATTCATACCTGAGAAAGGTGAAGTAGAAGAATGGATTTTTGTGAAACAAATTTCGGAGAAACAAAGAATTTGGAATGGCGAAAAATTTACGATGCAACAAGCCTCTCAAATCTCAGGAATTAGCAATGTGCTTTGGGTTAGCGAATTTGAGAAACTCTTTTACGAAAAAATAGCCCAAGTGAGCACGGTTTATACTCTTCACGACTTAGGCACCAAATCCATCGATCCCATTAAAGGAATTAACCTTCGCAAGCGTGAACAGTTTCAGCACATGTTTTCTGAAAAAACCTTCCACGACCTCAATCCCATGATGGAAAAAATTCGCCTAATCAAAAATACCATCGAGTTGGATTATCTTCGAACAGCGGTGGATATTACTGGAGTTGCATTTAATCGATTGCTGAAAAAAGTAAAATCGTTCCAATACGAACACCAAATAGAAGCCTACCTTACGTATCAATTTTTAATGGAAGGTGCCGATGGACATGCCTACGAACCCATTGTGGCTTCGGGGAAAAACGCCTGCATTTTGCACTATGTGAACAACAATCAAATCTTAAATGACGGGGAGCTGGTTTTGCTCGATTTTGGCGCCGAATATGGATTATATGCAGCAGATTGCAGCCGCACCATTCCCATTTCGGGCCAATTTAGCCCACGGCAAGCTCAGGTGTATGACGCCGTTTTGAATGTTTTCAATAAGGCTAAAACGCTTTACATTCCTGGAAATACCATTGATTTAATCAACACTAAAGTAGGTGAATGGATGGAGGAAGAAATGATCAATCTTCAACTTTTCACTCCCGAACAAGCCCAAAACCACAGTGGCGAGGAGCCGCTCTACAAAAAATATTTCATGCACGGAACCGCCCATTTCATTGGTCTGGATGTTCATGATTCGGGATCCAAATCCACTCCTTTTGAAGAAGGAATGGTGTTAAGCTGCGAACCTGCACTCTACATCGAAGCCGAAAATCTTGGAATCCGTATCGAAACCGATATGCTGGTGGCCAATCCGCCCATCGATTTGATGCAGCATTTTCCACTCACCATAGAGCAAATTGAAGCTGGGTTTTAAAGACATGGTCACATAAAAAACGCTTTTCGTATCCCTTCAATTTTGAAGTTATGACAAATGGGTTTTATAAACTCCCGACTTGAATCACTTTAGGTGTTTTTATAAAAGGATGTCCTATTGGGTCAACTATATGGATGGGTGCTGGTTGAGAACCATCTTTTTTTGCAATATAAATTTTATACCAATCTCCCGCGAGTGCTGATTTCCCATAACCAGCTTGCTTGGTTTGAATTTTTACTACCCTCACTATCTTAACAGGAGACATGTAGAAATGGATGTTCTCAAAATCTTTTTTCAAAGAATAGGGTTTTACACTGTTTCTAAGCATTGTGCCTTCTGGATTTACAAGTGTACCTCCAGCAATAGTTAAAAATTTTATGGCACACTCGTCCAAATCCTTTGATGTTCTCAAAATATTTATGTATTCCTCCAACACAATATTTACTCCCACAGGTAGCTGGTTTACAGCCTTATCACTTTGGTGACCGCATAGCAACATTAGCAATGGCAGTAGGGTAGAACTAATAATCCATTTCATAACTTCACAATAAACATCCTTAATTTAGAGGATTAAATTACCTTTTAGTTATAAAAGTATCCTCTATCCAATAGCCTTTGCCGCTGGTATCGCCTTCAATTTTAACGAAATATCTATTATCCATATTGGGGTCGATTTTATCAATTATGCATTGGCGATTACCATTTGAAAACTTCACCGTAACTTTATCGCCGATCTGATAACGGACTTTTTCCTTAACCGTTAAATCAGGTTTGCTTTGGCATTTAGAATCATCATTTTTCATTTGATCAATTACGTTTTGAGCTTGAGCTGTGTATCTAAAATCGGTAATTTTCCATGTGTTTCCATTGGGTTTTGCTGTCATCGAAATATAAGAAGTAAAATTACGGTTTAAGAATTCAATATATCCATATTGTTGATGTTTGACGCCGGGATAGGTGCAATGCGATGATTTATAAGCTTCTAAATTGGCAACAACATAATTTATCCAATCGGCATGATAAGGTTTGAAAAAAACTGAACTTCCATTTTCATAACAAGATTCGTCAACAACCGTCATCAAATAAGCTTCAGCTGTTGGGCCGTTGGGAGCGGTGAGCAGCTTTTCGTGAATATAGTAAAACAGTTGTTGTTCTGATTGAAATACAGGAGCGTTTGGAACTTTAGGTAGGCCGTTCATGGCAGCGGCTGCCGATTGCTCTTCGGCTAATTTGCTTAAAGACTTCATCGCTTTAATTTCAGACTCGGTAAATTTTGTTTTAGTAATCAATTTTCTTACGTCCGATTTTTCGCTGCCGCTTCTAATAGTCCAAGGCGATTTCAAATCGGTGCGTATAGCTGTTATACGATACATGTGTTCAGACTTACTTACTTCGGTATAGGAGCTTACTTCGGAATAGGTGGCATGGATATAGAAAGCCACTTCGGTGGGTTTTTTGAAATACCAATCGGGATCGGCTGCAAATTTAATATTCTCGATTTCCCCAACTGCACGATCGTAATCGCTTCCCATCCACACCGAAAGGGTTTCTTTAAGTTTTTTAATCATTTCATTTGCGTCGGGGTGTGGCACATTAAGATAGCTTGATGACCCTACGGTAAACTGTTCGAAGATCCATTCACTGCCACTTTTTAAATATCTTAGGCTTGCCTTGTATCGGGTGGGATATTCTGGATAATCGGATTTTTGAACAACTTCGAATGGTTGTGTAAAAACATCTACATAAAAACCATCACGGTATTCGCGGTCAATGCCTCCTGGCCCAATTAATTTGTGCGAAAGCAAATCTATGTCGAATTCGCTTTTAACTTTGGCCAGCATGGTGCTTTGAGAGGGTTGTGCAAATGACTGCAACATAATTAATGTGCTAAATACAATTGATAGGATGGCTTTAGGTACGCTAAGTTTAAAATAAAGCATTTTCATTTAAAAT
>DZDC01000117.1:0-2760 GCA_022736595.1 Draconibacterium orientale
TTTTTCAACACATCCACCAAGTAATCAACCTCCTCCAAAGTATTGTATTTGCTGAAGGAAACTCTAAGAGGACGACACCTTTCGGCAAGTCCTAAGGCCTCCATCACATGGCTGGGTTTTAAAGTTCCTGAGCTACATGCGCTGCCTCCAGAAAGGTAAATGCCTTGAATATCAAGATTCATCAGAATCATTTCGTTATGTTCAGTTTTGGGAATTCCAAGATTTAAAATATAAGGGAACCCCTCCGTATTACCATTAAAAGTGATATTTGGAAGCTCAGCTGTAATTCGATCTATGAGATGCTTTTTGAGTTGTTGCACATGGTTCAAATGGTTTTCCATGTCTGAATAGGCTAATTCTATCGCTTTGGCAAGAGCGGCAATGTTGGCAAAATTTTCGGTGCCAGCCCTCATATTTCGTTCTTGAGTTCCTCCTAAAAGTAAAGGTGCAAGTGTATTTTTTCGGTTAATATACATAAATCCGATTCCCTTTGGACCATGAAATTTATGAGCCGACCCCACTGCAAAATCTACGGGAATTGCACCCAAATCAATTGGATATTTACCAATGCTTTGCACCGTATCGCACATAAAAAATGCTTGATACTTGTGAGCCAACTCACTCACTTTCTTCAAAGAAAGCAAATTGCCCAATTCGTTATTCACATGCATCAAGCTAATCAACACTTGAGTTCCATTCAGGGATTGAAGAAGGGATTCTAAATGGTCAAGATTTATAATTCCTTTAGCATTAATCTCTAAAAATTGTAATACGCAACCCGATTGATGAGCTTGCGTTGTCAAGCTCTGTAGCATGGCTGGGTGCTCAATTTTGGAGGTAATAATGGACAAAGGCTTCAATTGGTTAACCACTCCAGCAACCAAAGTATTGATGGACTCAGTGCCTCCGGAGGTAAAAAATATTTCTGAAGGACTTACATTGAGAAGCCGAGCCACAGTGGTGCGGGCATTCTCAATGATAACCTTGGTTTCTCGCCCCAATTGATGAATGCTGGAGGCATTGCCGTAATACTTTCTTTGAAGTTCATACTGCAAATCAAGCACTTGAACATCAATTGCGGTTGTGGCAGCGTTATCAAAATAAACCTTCATAAAATAATCTATTTGGAGCGCATCATTCCTATCAAGGTGTAAACGGCTGCCCCTGTAAAAGCTCCTGTTACGGCTCTAATAACCAAAGCTTTACTCATTCCACCTTGTTCAAAATACAAATAGGCAGTAAGAAAAACGAAGGTGATCACCCAGAAAACGAGAGCACTTCGGAGTTGTGGATATTTTTGAAGAAAAGCTTTAAGCATGAGAAAGCTCCTTGATCTGATTCATAATTTTTTGAGCTAAAGCATCTGCCTCAGCCATGGATTTGGCTTCGGCATAAATGCGAATGATGGGCTCGGTATTGGACTTACGTAGGTGAACCCAAGATTCGGCAAAGTCAATTTTCAATCCATCAACGTTGGTAGTTTGCTCATAGGTATAGATTTTTTCCATGGCCTTTAAAATAGCATCTACGGGAGTGTTAGGTAACAGTTCAATTTTATTTTTGCTTACAAAATAAGGAACGTATTCTTTACGAAGTTCAGAAACTTTAATATTTCGAAGGGCGAGATAGCTAAGAAACAAAGCAATTCCCACCAAAGCATCACGACCTGCGTGTAAGGCTGGGTAAATAATACCTCCATTACCTTCGCCACCAATGATGGCATTGGTTTGACGCATCATTTCCACCACATTCACTTCGCCAACGGCGGCTGCGGTGTAGGTAAATCCTCTCATTTCGGTTAAATCGCGTAAGGCTCTTGTGCTCGACAGATTGCTCACCGTATTGCCGGGTTGGTGTTGTAAAATATAGTCGGCCACAGCCACCAATGTATATTCTTCATTGAACATTTCGCCATTTTCCATCACCAAAGCAAGTCGATCCACATCTGGATCCACCACAAAACCCACATGGGCTTGGTGTTGAACCACGGTAGCACTCAAATCGCCCAAATGTTCGGGAAGCGGCTCGGGATTGTGTGGAAAATGTCCGGTGGGTTCGGTATAGAGTTCTATAATGTTTTTAACTCCAAGTTGCTGAAGCAGCGGCACTATAGAAATTCCTCCGGTGGAATTAACGGCGTCCAAAGCCACGGTAAAATTAGCTTTCGAAATGGCGTCCACATTCACCAATGGAAGACGAAGAATATGATCGATATGGCGTTGAATGGCTTGATTATCGTAAGATAATTGACCCAAATGATCCACCTCTGCGTAACTAAATTGTTCTGAAGCAGCTATTTGCAACAGCGCTTCGCCTTGCTTAGCATTGATAAAATGCCCTTTTGAATCCAAGAGTTTCAACGCATTCCATTGTTTAGGATTGTGAGAAGCCGTGAGAATAATTCCACCCTCAGCTTGATGATCGGTAACGGCCATTTCCACTGTGGGAGTGGTGCTTAAACCCAAATCAATAACGTCGATGCCCATGGCCATTAAAGTACTGTGTACCAATTGCGCAACCATTTGACCCGAAAGACGAGCATCACGACCCACCACCACTTTAATTTTTCGATGGGCATTTTCGGGAAGTTGCAAGAGTTGAATGGCATAAGCTGAAACGAACTTTACTACATCGAGCGGACTCAGCGTGTCGCCAGGAAAACCGCCAATGGTTCCCCGTATACCTGAAATGGACTTGATTAGGGTCATAATTATCAATTTTAAAATTACAAGCTGCAAAAGTAGGAAAAAATGAGGGGAT
>DZDC01000117.1:2860-6955 GCA_022736595.1 Draconibacterium orientale
CAAAGGTCAAAAAATCGATATAAATGCAAAATAGGTTGAAGCTCATCGGCGGCATTGCCATCACTACTCTATCCCATTTCCCCTCAAAGAATTCTCCCTCTCTCATTGATAAGGATGCATGGAATTTGGTTATCATTGCAAAATCAAAACCATTTAAAGCCAAACATGAATTCGGAAACTAAAAGCATCCTTATCAAATATTTACAAAAGGGAACCACGGTACTGGTTTTTATGATTATGCTCCTCGCAGGTTGGAATCTGGCTCCAGATTTTGCGGTAAGTTGGGACGATCCATTGCAAAGAGCCGTTGGAAAACAAAACTGGGAATATGCAACCCAGCAAAGCGATAGTTTGCTAAGCAACCCCGATCGGCACTATGGTTCCGCATGGGAAGTACCGCTATACTGGCTTGAGATAGGGAAAGACAACCTTAAACAAATTTACACCCTTCGCCACCGAGCCAACCATTTGCTCTTCGTAACAAGCTTGATTTTTCTATATTTTATTACCCAACGGCTATGGAATCGATGGATTCTATCGCTGCTGCTGGTTTTAACTTTCTATTTATGGCCAAGCCTCTGGGCGCATAGCTTTTTCAACAGCAAAGACTTGCCTTTTATGTCGGTCTTTATGATTGGTTTATATACCGCATTAAGGTTTTTTGAGCAGCCCAACTCCTATAAATGGTTGCTATGGCATGCTGTGGTAAGTGGTTTTTTGATCGATATTCGCATCGTGGGTATTCTGCTGCCCTTGCTCAGTTTCAGCCTGCTTTTCTTTTGGAATTTGCTCGAGGGTTTCAAAAAAAGTCACTGGCTGCATTTTCTATTTTACACTTTAGCCACTTTTATTTTTGTTTACCTCTTTTGGCCTGCCTTATGGCAAAATCCCTTGGGGCATTGGGTAGAAACTTTGCAAAGAATGGCCAATTTCCCTTGGCGTTACGAAACCCTCTTTCAGGGGCAACTCATCAAAGCTACCGAAAATCCTTGGTATTTTTTACCAATTTGGATCGGCATCACCACTCCGCTTTTTATTTTAAGTTTATATTTGTTTTCGGTACCCTTAGTTTTTGCTGACCTGTGGAAAAAGCGAAAAACCACATTAACCCAAATCGATGTATTTATCTGGATATTAATTCTTTTACCCATTGATATCCTTCTATTTTTTGCGCTTATTAAACCTGTTTTCTACGACGGATGGCGTCAAGTATTTTTTCTCGCCCCCCTTATGATATTAGGCGTTGGCTTTGCTCTAATTCAGATACGCGAAACCATGCGCCCTCACATCAAATCGCTACCGTTTTGGGGAACCGTGGCCATGATTTTAATGTTTCAGGTCAAAGCCATCCAAGAGTTGCATCCCTATTCTCAGGTTTATTTCAACAAACTGATATCGCATGAGGTGCAAAGCATCCGCAAAAACTATGAGCAAGATTACTGGGGATTATCCTATGCCCAGGGATTTGAAACCCTATTAAGAAAAGACGCACGACCCGAAATAAAAGTACTGATAAGCAATGAAGCAGGATTTGAAAACCATAAAATGATTCAACAGCAAAAATCAAGAATCAAATTGGTAAACCGTTTGGAAGAGGCCGATTACTTCATTACCAATTTTAGATATCACCCCGAGGATTATGACTTTAAGTTGTTTTACGAAATTCAACGACAAAACAGCAGTATATTAACCATTTACGAAATAGAACCCCAACCTTAGATGGACTTAAAAGAGGTGCAAAATAGCGATCAGAATCTTCGCCATCCTTGGGAAACGGTGCGCTTTGAAGTGATGTATAAGCTTCTATGTTCAACGGTAGATTGGAATAAAATCACCACAGTGTTGGATGTGGGCAGTGGCGATTTATATGTGTGTCGGCAATTGGCTTTGAAACACCCCCATCTTCAAATTTTTGCCATCGACAACTCCTATGGAAATATTTCAGAAAACCAGAAGACAGAATGGGTAAAAGACAGTAACATACAATGTTTTGAGAGCCTTGATGAACTTCCAGAAATAAAAACCGACCTGATATTAATGATGGATGTTTTGGAGCACATACAGGAAGACGAATTGTTTCTTAGCCAATTGGTAGCGGAAGCCATGGTAACCCCCAACACACAACTTTTCATTACCGTTCCAGCATATCAAGCCCTCTTTACCGCCCATGACCACTATTTGGGACACTTTAGAAGGTATCAAAAAGAAACTCTTTTGTCTTTGCTAAAGCAATCGGGACTTGAAGTACAAAAACAGGGCGCCTTTTTCGTTTCGCTATTGCTCATTCGATTTTTGCAAAAGCTAAAAGAAGTATTACTGGGCGCTAAGGAACAACAGGGATTGAATGCGCAGCAATTTAGACCTTCATCATCCCGATTTATTGAAAGGATGCTTCGGCTCGACTTTTACAAAACACAAATCTTTGAAAAAATAGGGCTATCTTTGCCCGGATTGAGCCTCTATGCAATATGTCGAAAACCTGCACCATAATTCCGGTATTTAACGAAGCCAACCGACTACCACGGGCGGAGTTTTTGAGCTATGCCAAAAAAAATCCACAGCACTTATTTCTATTTGTGAATGATGGCAGTACTGATGCAAGCCAAATGATGATTGATGAGCTTCAAGACGAATTTCATGAAGGAATTCAAACGCTGCATTTGCAACAAAATGGAGGCAAAGCCGAAGCCATTCGACAAGGCATGCTCCTTATGAAAGGAAATACACAGATTGCGGTGATTGGCTATCTGGATGCAGATTTGGCTACGCCCCTCGCTGCCATAGAAAAACTCATTACCCCTTTTTCTCAAAACACTGAGCAAGCCTGCAGCTTTGGAAGTCGCGTGCAATTATTGGGACTCCAAGTCCGTAGGCATCCTGCCCGACATTATGCAGGAAGATTGTTTGCCACGGTGGTGAGTTTGCTATTTCAACTCAAAATCTACGACACCCAATGTGGAGCTAAATACTTCAATATCAACACTGTAAATCAAGGACTTTTTGACCAAGGATTTGTCAGCAGGTGGTTTTTCGATATCGAGATATTTATTCGACTTAAAAACAAGTTAGGCGCAGAACGATTTAGGCAAAACTGTCGAGAAAATGCATTGGAACGCTGGCAAGAAGTTGGCGATTCAAGATTGAAGCTCAAAGACCTCGTAGGCAGTCCGTTAGAGTTGTTGAAGATATATAGGAAATACCGATAGGAATAAAATTATTATTGGCGACTTTAGTATATGACAATTTTCAATTTGGTTGAGGCTAAGATTTCGCTGTGCTGCAGCTTGATGGACTTGCATAATTGATTTACAACAATTATTACGCTACGCAGTAGCTCGGCAATAGGTTGAGATTACTTGCTTTCCCTTTGACCCTTCGATAAACTCAGGGCTGGCTCAGCTCATGGCAAGTTTTATTACTTTTTGTGTTAAGCCAAAAAGTTTGAAACCTATTGGAATAAATTGGATTTGATAATATTGTTATAATCAAATTCACTACTGATCGACTAAAAATAAAATCGACCAATTAAAAACAAGTCTAACGGGAAAATTGATTTGCATAAAAAAGGCATTTTAAATGGTAAAATCCAGTAAAAAAGCATTACTTTTGTGCTCTAAACCCTTAAATTTATAAGACATGGCAAAGGATAAAGACAATAAAGACAAAAACATTAAAAAGGCACCTCAAAAAAACTTGAAGGAAAAAAGAGCTGAAAAAGCTGCCAAAAAAAGTGAAAAAAATAGAACGAGCTAAAAAGCTTATAATTGGTTGATTGGTAAAGTTTCATTTACTTTTTATCCAAAGATTATTTTTATAAAATGGGGTTAATAGCCCCATTTTTTTATTTATATCCTTACCATTCCTCCCCGTGCAATAATAACGATATTACTTTCAATATAGTCCAATTTTGACTTCCTCTTATTGGCCTATTTTCAAGTATTATCAGCATTAACCATTGTAAATTTAAAAAATAGTTTGGACTATTTTGTAAATACAATTGGTATAAAACAAAAAAAGAGCCGCCAAGGCAGCTAAAAAGGACGGCAAAAACAGACTTACTATCAACGAAAAGTAAGCGGTTTTGATTGATGTTAT
>DZDC01000255.1 GCA_022736595.1 Draconibacterium orientale
CAACAAAAACAACACACAACATTGAGATTACACCGCTCCCTTTGGGCTGTAGTACTTTTATTTGCCTTTCAGGTTAGTTGGGGGCAGAATAAGTGGGATGGTAATAATCCATTTGGTAACTTTACCTATGGAAACAATTGGGACCCCAATAGAAGTGATGGGGTTACCGGCACATGGGATTCATCCACGGATTTAGTTTTTGACAATATTTCTAATACTTCACAAACCTCTGTTTATTTTAATCATGGAGCATGGAAAACGGTAAGAAGTATTTATTACAACTCCGGCATTCCCAAATCATTTGATTTTAATGGCGACGGTAACGGATTTGATATTCATCAAAAAATAGAAAATTATAGTAATTATGCACAAACTTTAACAATACCCTTGTCTTCTAAAGGAACTGAGTTAGAGCTAAACCCTATTAATGCAGACCTTGGTTTTACCGCAAATATTTATAACAATGGAGATTGGGTAAAAATATACGGTAATAACGGAAAAAATATAACATTTACTAACTCCGGCGTCATTTCCGGTTTCGGTGGATTTACTGTTGAACAAAACAGTAATGTATATTTTAACGCTGCTCAAACATATACGGGAGCAACCAATATTACTGCAGGATCAATTACATTAGGGATAGCCGATGCCATTTCTAACTCAAGTAACCTAAACTTAAACGGTGGTACGTTTAAAACCGGAGCTACTACCGGCTACTCCGACACTTTAGGAACTTTGAATTTAGCTGCCAATTCAACCATCAGTTTGGGTACGGGAAACCATACACTCACTTTTGCTAACAGTAAGGATACTTCTTGGACAGGAAGCACCACATTGACAATTAACGGTTGGGGAACGGGAACCAACGGCAAAATATACGTGGGTAGTGATACTACAGGGCTTACAAGCACCCAATTGAGCCAAATTCAGTTTACAGGCTACACTGTTGGAGCCAAACTTTTATCCAATGGTCAATTAGTACCCACCGATACATATAGCCAAATAATTGCCCCTTCTGCTCAAATCGTTTCAACCACTCTTTCATCCATAGCTGATACAGGGGGTGAAAGCGTAGAAGTATTCAAATTTACAGTTCATGATGCAGCAGGAGATACCAACCCAACTATCATAACCAATATGCATTTTACTCGTGAAGGTTCAAATACTGCAGATTGGACCAATACTTTTCAAGGGTTTATCTTAACCGATGGAACCAGTACTTATACCCCTACTACCACCACTATTACAGATACTAGTATTGATTTAGCTTTTGCTCCCGGTTTGAGTATAACCGAGGGGAATGTTGATTTAATATTAAAAGTATTTCTCAACACTTCTAATATCATAGACGGTGCTGTAGTTAGTTTTTTAATTGTCGCTGACGCTCATGGTTTTACCACTGCTGCTACCGGAAGTAGTGCTTTTAGCAGCACTTTTAGTGGAGGCAGTTTTAATTCTAATTATCATACATTAGCTGTTGTTGCCACAGAATTGAGGTTTGGAACACAACCTACCAATACCGTAGTAAACA
>DZDC01000118.1 GCA_022736595.1 Draconibacterium orientale
CTTAGAAGGTCTAAATTGAAAATTGTCATGTACTAAATGCATTCCATTAATTTATTCACCTGTATAAGTCGAGTTTCAATGGAGCCACTAATGATTGAAAAATTACATTTGCGTGATATAAGTATTTGCAGATACTGCATAAATAGAAAGATTCGACGATGCTCATCAGTACGTAGTGGGTCGGGGCACCAAGGAAAATCAGGATAGCATAATAAGTAAAGGTCGAATTGCTGCTTCAAAGCTAAAGTACTAATCTGACTAGGTATGACACCAAATTTATCCAGAGCCCAAATCTCAATGGTTATCATTTCGGTATCTGCAATTAATAATTCAGCTAATGGATATGGATGACTCAAATTAAATTGAACTTCGGCCAATGCTTCAAGGTCGCTTAAATTACAAAGCGCATAATCCTTACTCTCGAAGTAAGTTCTCGAATATTCATCCACCACATTGGCATTGGAAAATTGAACCCCTAGCAGCTGTGCCAATGTACTTTTGCCGCTTGATTCTGGGCCTAATATAGCAATCTTATACTTCATTCTTCTTCATTAATCGCATCCATTCTACAAAACCCCAAACAGCCAAAATTAAAAAGAAGAAATATTGTATTGAAGTTAGCATCAATTCTTTAGATAAAAAAAGTGGAATTGCCACCAAATCGCCAATAATCCAATATATCCAATGTTCTATTTTGCGCAAAGCCATGGCAAGCATAGCAAAAACAAACATTGAGGTGGAAAAGGCATCCCACAACGGGACTGTACTATCGGTGTAGTTTTGAAGTATTTTAAAAATAAGGTAAGTTAATCCAATGCTTCCAAGTGCCATAAGAAGATTACTTAGATGAGAAAGTCTTCCAATTTCTCTATCTTTCTTCTCGCCAGATTTATGAGTCCAATGATACCACCCATATACACTGATAATGAAGTAATAAGCATTAACCACCATATCGGCATACAATCCAAATTGATAGCAAATTTGAACGTATAATAGTACGCTTACTAAGCCAACGGGATAAACCCAAATACTATTTCGTTTAGCAAACCAAACGCTGGCTACTCCTGTGGAAGCAGCTAAAAGTTCTATAAAAAGATTAAGGTTAATCAATGTCTAAAGTTTTACTGAAAGGGGATTCAAAACAAGATGCAAAAATGCAAAATTAAACGGCTTGCTTCAGATTTATCAACGCACTATATTCAACACGCCCCCGTGTTCTGTTTGTTTGGAATCTTTAATTTTTAAGGAGTAGAAATAAGTGCCCTCAGGCAAATTAGCTGGACTCCAATCATTTTGATAATCAGGTGCATGGTAAATCAATTTACCATTACGATCAAAAACAGTGAGTTCGGTACCTGGATAGTTGTTGAGTCCTTTAATAACAAAATAATCGTTAAAGCCGTCTCCATTGGGTGTTATTACATTGGGAATTTCAAATTTACAATCTTTAACTTCAATCTTAGAAAAGGCCCAAACGGTATCGGCGCAACTGGTCACTCTCAACTTAACCTCAGTAATACCAACAGGCAAGTTTTCCATTAACAACTCGGAACTATTTTTAGTACTCACTGACCAGTCAAAATGGTACTCCTTTTGACTTATTTTGGCATCGATTAGTACTGATTCATAGGCACAAATACTAATAAAAGCAGGAATTTCAGGCTGAGGTTTTTCAACCCAAGTAATGTTGCTAAATTCAGTTTTTATCAATGAATCTTTTATAAAAATTTCCAGTTTAAGCACCTGTCCTTCACTAATGTGATAGGTTGAGGCTTCAATTTCATTATTCCAAACAAATCGATAAGTATCTTTAACCCGCTTTGCAATAGTAAAATTGAAACCAGACGAAACACAAGTATCAGAAGGTATAAATCGACTACTTTTCACCAATCGAGCAAGGGTTTGAGTTTGAATATGATCTGTTGAATTTACAATATAGTTTGGGGTTTGTGCACCACTTTCCATGGCAATAAAAACTGGCTGTAAAGCAATATTTTGCCCACTTTGAGAACTATTAACAGGAGACCATTTCTGATCAGTAGTTTCTTTTAGAGCTTGAGTAGCAACTGTCGAATTAGCGTATTGGGGATTCATTTTCTTCGTTGAAAAATCCACTGATCCAGCTTTGGGAGTAACCACCGGAATTGAGTGCGTTTCTTTTTCGTTTTCAGTTTCTACACTTTTTGATGCTGCTACATTGGTTTTATTAGAATCGGCAAATGGTAATTGCTGAATTGACTCTGGCAATTTTTGGGAATCCTTTTTTGTATATTGCAACTTTTGAGGCGATGAATTAATTATAAATAAAAATGCCAAGCCTAAAATGAAAATAATTGAAGCAGCATAAGCTAAATATTTATAATTCCGAATTTTACCTGATAAAGAAATGGTAATCGTAGGTTTTTGTTCAACCGTTTGTTTGAGGATTTCGCTTTCTAAAACATCAAAATACTGATCTGGAACTTTGAATGAGTTCTTGTTAATCAATGATTTGAGAAGATCAGACTCTTCAAAATCATTTAGCAAATCGTTATTTGGTATCTTATTGTCTTTCATAATTGAACACTTTGGATACTATTTTGGGCAATTGGTTTAATCATGGGTTAAAGAATCTTCAATTTTTTTTACCGCATAATGGTATGAAGCTTTTAATGACCCTTCGGTTACTTTTAGGATATCTGAAATTTCTCTAAATTTCAGGTCTTCAAAGAATTTCATATTAAACACTAACCTTTGCTTTTCGGGAAGTTTAGCCAAGGCTTTATGTAGTCGTCTCTCTATTTCGTCGCCTGTAATTTCTTCATGTTCAACTCTATTTTCGAGCCAAGAGGTCACATTTTCCAAGGGCACCATTTCGTGCGATTTTATCCTTTTTAGGTAATTAAGGCTTTCATTGGTTGCAATTCGATAAATCCAAGAAAAAAGCATGGAGTCACCTCTAAATTCATCAAGACCTTTCCAAATTTTTACGAAAACTTGCTGTGTCACATCATTGGCATCGTCATGATCGTAAATAATACGCCGGACATGCCAATATATTTTTGATTTATACTGCCCGACTAAAATACGAAAGCCGCGCTCACGAGTTTGTGAGCTACGGCATAAATCGATAATTTGTTGGTCGGTAAACTGGGCCATTTTACAATATTAATAAGAGCCCAAAAACAGGATCATTTACGTTTAATAACTTTTAGAGCTGCATTAACGATGTCAATGGTTTCCAGTCCATATTTCTCCATGAGTTGTTCGGGAGTACCACTTTCGCCAAATTGATCATCCACTGCTACCATCTCAATGGGAGTTGGAACATTTAATGCGAGGAGTTGGGCTATACTATCCCCTAATCCACCGTTTCTCAGATGCTCTTCACAAGTAACAACGCAAGCTGTTTTTGAGACGGATTGTAGGACTGCTTGAACGTCTAATGGTTTAATAGTATGTATATTTATTATTTCGGCTTCGATGCCCATTTCAAAAAGTTTTTGACCTGCTTCAAGGGCTTTCCAAACCATGTGACCTGTTGCGACGATGGTTACATCTTTTCCTTCGTTCAAAAGTAATGCTTTTCCAATCTCAAATTTTTGGTCAGCAGGTGTAAAATTGGGCACTTTAGGTCTTCCAAAACGCAAATAAACAGGGCCTTCGTATTCGAGAATAGCGAGGGTTGCTGCTTTGGTTTGATTAAAATCACATGGATTGATAACCACCATATTTGGAAGATTTTTCATCATTGAAATATCTTCCATTGTTTGATGAGTTGCGCCATCTTCTCCCAAAGTTAAACCAGCATGAGAAGCACATATTTTCACATTTTTTTTACTGTAAGCCACCGATTGTCGAATTTGATCTAAAACTCGAGCTGTACTAAAGTTAGCAAATGTACCTGTAAAAGGAATTTTTCCTGCAGTGGCTAATCCTGCTGCCATTCCTATCATGTTAGCCTCGGCTATTCCAACTTGGAAAAAGCGTTCGGGGAAAGCTGCTTTAAAGTCGTCCATTTTAAGTGAACCGATTAAATCAGCGCACAATGCAACTGCATTGGGGTTTCGTTTTCCAGCTTCCAACAGTCCTTCTCCAAATCCAGAGCGTGTATCTTTTTGTTCGGTATAGGTATATTTTTTCATAATAAGCTACTTAATAATTTGATATAAAATTCCCAACTAATAATCGCCCAAGGTTTCGGGTAATTGTGTTAATGCATTTTGCAACTGTTGGTCGTTGGGAGCTTGGCCATGCCATTTATGGGTTCCCATCATGAAGTCAACTCCAGCGCCCATTTGAGTGTGCATTAATATAATAATAGGCTTTTGTTGAAAGGTTGCTGCCTTTGCTTCTGCCATTACTTTTATTATGTCAACCATGTCATTTCCTTGCATTTCGAATACTTTCCACCCAAATGCTTCCCATTTTGCACGTAGATCGCCAAGATCCATGACTAATTGAATGGGGCCGTCAATTTGTTGTTTGTTGTAATCGACTGTTGCAATAAGGTTATCCACTTTTTTTGCTCCGGCGTAGAGCGCAGCTTCCCAAATTTGTCCCTCGTCAAGTTCACCATCGCCATGTAAAGTAAATACAAGCTGACGGTCTCCATCCAGTTTTTTTGCTTGTGCATGACCAATAGCTACCGATAATCCTTGTCCAAGTGAGCCCGATGCAATTCTAATACCGGGGAGGTGCTCCGCAGTCGTTGGATGGCCTTGCAATCGACTATTTATTTTGCGAAAAGTACTTAATTCAGAAACAGGGAAATATCCTGACCGCGCCAAAACGCTGTAAAATAGTGGAGAAATATGACCATTTGAAAGATAAAAAACATCTTCATTTTTTCCCATCATATCAAAACCTGGTTTGCGTTCCATTACACTTTGGTAAAGTGCAGTCAGAAAGTCAGCTGCGCCCAAGGAACCACCTGGATGTCCGGAGTTTACAGCATGAACCATTCTTAAAATATCACGTCGAACCTGAGTTGCGAATTGTTGTAATTGTTGAATATTAGACATAAAATTAATTTTTACAAATGTAGTTTATAAGGAGGGCAAGATAAAAATAAATATTGAAAACATTTAAAAGTAAAGAGCCCATCGCGAAGCAATGGGCCCTTTAAAAGTTTTCACACCATGCCAAACATTATTGTGCAGTAACACCAGCGGTGTTCAACATATAGGCAATGGCATTTTTCATGTCATCATCAGTGAAGTTAGGGTTACCCCCTTTTGCAGGCATAACACCGTAAGTTCCAGTGAATCCTTTAATTGCATTGGTATGCAAAGTAGCTAAACCTTTAGCAGCTGATTCCTCCCAACGAGCTTTGTCGTCAAGTTTTGCAGCGCCAGCAACTCCGACAGCATGACAAGCAGTGCAAAGTTGATCGTAAACAACTTTACCTTTTTGAATATCAAACGCAGGAGCAGCAGCTTCAACAGGAGCAGCTTCAACAGGAGCAGCAGCAACTTCAGTGGTTTCAGCTGGGGCAGTTTCGCCACCTCCACAACTCACCATTACAAAAGTAGCAGCGGCCAGAACGATTGAAAATAAACCAATTTTTTTCATAATTACTTCTTTCTAAATTATTTATGTGTTTGAATAATAGTTTGACAAAAATAAGAAAAATTTTTCTTTATTGGTGCAAATTTGATAACTATTTTTTTGGTTGGCAGCAAAGGATATTAACTCTACTTTTGCAGCCAATTTTTACTAAAATATTATGGCCTTGAAATGTGGAATTGTAGGTTTGCCCAACGTCGGAAAATCTACCTTATTCAATTGTTTATCAAATGCTAAAGCTCAATCAGCTAACTTCCCATTTTGTACAATTGAACCCAATATGGGAGTTATTACAGTGCCCGATGAGCGACTCAATAGCCTTGCTGAATTGGTTAATCCAGACCGGATTGTCCCAACCACCATTGAAATTTTAGATATTGCAGGTTTGGTTCGTGGAGCTTCTAAGGGGGAGGGTTTAGGTAATAAATTCCTAGCTAACATCAGAGAAACTGATGCTATCATCCATGTTTTAAGATGTTTTGATGATGAAAATATTACTCACGTAGATCATACCGTGAATCCTGTTCGCGATAAGGAAACCATTGACATCGAACTTCAACTAAAAGATCTTGAAAGTGTTGAAGGTAGGCTTCAGAAAGTTACAAAGCAAGCTCAAACGGGCAAAGACCGCGATGCCATGCGAATGGCTAAAGTTTTGGAACGATTAAAAGCCCATCTCGAACAAGGGAAATCTCTTCGTGAACTTGATTTTGATGATGAAGACACCCAACTTGTAAAAAGTTTCCAATTACTCACTTCCAAACCTATATTGTATGCATGTAATGTAGATGAGGCTGCTATTAATGCTGGAAATAAATATGTGGATCAAGTGAGAGAAGCAATTAAGTCAGAAAAAGCTGAACTTTTGATTATCTCCGCAAAAGCCGAAGCTGAAATAGCTGAGTTGGAAAGTTTTGAAGAGCGACAAATGTTTCTTGAAGACTTAGGAATTAAAGAAAGTGGAGTCAATGTTCTCATAAAAAAAGCTTATAGTTTACTTGATTTAGAAACTTATTTCACAGCCGGAAAAATTGAAGTTAGAGCCTGGACTTATCACAAAGGCACTAAAGCACCTCAAGCTGCTGGGGTCATCCATAGCGATTTCGAGAAAGGATTTATAAGAGCTGAAGTAATTAAATTTGACGATTTTGTGCGTCTTGGTTCTGAAGCATCGGTGAAAGAGGCTGGGAAGATGGCCGTTGAAGGTAAAGAGTATATTGTACAGGATGGAGACATTATGCACTTCCGATTCAACGTGTAGAACACTTTAAAAATTCGATTTTTATCAAAAAAAGGCTGCTTCAAATTATATGAAGCAGCCTTTTTTATTTCCAGCTAACGTTTATTCAACGATAA
>DZDC01000119.1 GCA_022736595.1 Draconibacterium orientale
AAAAAAAATCGGATTTATTATATCTGTTTAGCCTCCCCAAAAGTAGGAATGTTTTAATTCAAAAAAAAACCAATAATATTTTTTTTTGCAAAAAAAAAGACCAAACTCATAGAGCTTGGTCTTTTATTAAGAATTAACGGGAGTTCTAAAAATTGCTTTTTCTTCGTTGGACTTCGATTTTAATCCCGATATCTATCGGGACATTTACAATAGTAAACTCCGGTTTTAAAATCTTGTCCGCCTCAAAAAATCTAATTTTTAGAATCCCTCTTAAGGGTATCTTATTTAATAATCTCAACACTTCGTTTTACAAAGTTGGCGAGATCCTTTCCTTTGAGAAGATTTTGCGAAAGCTTGGCCAAATCCACCAGTTGCTTTGTGATGGTTTCTTTATGAGCCTCATCGGCATCCTCGATCAACGAAGCTACCATGGGATGGTTGCTGTTGATAACCACATTGTATTGGTCGGGCATATCGCCCATAAAACTGTATTGACTGCCTCCCATGGCTTGCATGTCTTTCATCCTGCGCATAAACTCGGGACGGGTAATCATCACAGGCTCTTCTGTTTCGCTGAGACTTTCAAAAACCACATTGAAGGATTTGGTATCCAAATCTTTTTCAAAGTATGGCTTCAATGCTTTTTGCTGATCTTCGGTAAGTTTTGATACTTGAGCTTCTTCCTTTTCAATTAACTTATCGATGCTTTCGCTATCAACACGCACAAATCGAACCTTTTCGAGCTTGCGTTCCATAAAATCAACAAAATGATTGTCCAAAACGCCTTCCATCATCAATACGTCATAACCTCTTTCCTTTGCTTTTTCGAGGTAGGAATACTGACTCTCAGCATCATTAGAATAAAGGAAAATGGTGGTTTCGTGCTTGTCGGTTTGATTGGCTTTCACCTTTTCAGTGTATTCTTCAGAAGTAAAATACTGGCCATCTTGGTTTTTAAAAAGTACGATTTTCTTAGCCCGATCGTAAAATTTCTCATCACTTAATGCTCCGTACTGAATGAAAACTTTGATATCATCCCATTTTTGTTCAAAACTGGCACGGTCGTTTTTGAATAGTTCTTCTAGTTTGTCGGCCACCTTCTTGCTGATGTGATTGCTAATTTTTTTCACATTGCCATCACTTTGCAAGTATGAACGGCTCACATTCAAAGGAATATCTGGTGAATCGATAACTCCGTGCAAAAGGGTTAAGAAATCGGGTACAATATTTTCCACAGAATCGGTGATAAATACCTGATTGCTATATAATTGAATTTTATCGCGTTGTACTTCCATATTCTTTTTAACCTTGGGAAAATATAAAATTCCAGTAAGGTTGAAAGGATAATCCACATTCAAATGAATTTGAAAAAGTGGTTTTTCAAACTGCATAGGATACAGTTCGCGATAGAAATTTTCGTAATCCTCGCCCTTTAAATCGGCAGGAGCTTTCTTCCAAAGAGGCTCAGTATTGTTGATAATTCTTGGTTTTTTAACTTCTTTGGTTTCAGGTTTGCCCTCCTTATCGGTACTACCTTCCACCTCTTCCCACGAACTTTCTTCACCAAATTCGATGGGCACGGGCAAAAACTTGCAGTATTTATTTAAAATACCGAGGATTCGTTGTTCTTCGAGAAATTCCAAAGAGTCTTCAGCAATGTGCAGCACGATATCGGTACCGCGGTCGCTGGCTTTGGCTTCTTCCATGGTATAATTGGGGCTGCCATCGCATTCCCATTTCACGGCTTTGGTTCCTGGCCCTTTTTTATAGGTTTTGGTAAAAATTTCTACTTTGTTTGAAACCATGAAGGCGCTGTAAAAACCTAAACCAAAGTGACCAATAATATTGGTTCCATCCACATCCTTGAATTTTTTTACAAATTCTTCGGCACTTGAAAAGGCAATTTGGTTGATGTATTTATCCACTTCTTCTTGCGACATACCAATACCACGATCGCTGATGGTTAATGTTTTAGCATCCTTATCAATGGTTACTTTAACGGTAAGATCACCCAATTCCACATCGGCATTTCCGCTGCGAACTAAGGCTTTCATTTTTTCAGTGGCATCGGTGGCATTTGAAATCAATTCACGAAGAAAAATCTCGTGATCAGAATAAAGAAACTTTTTAATTACCGGAAAGATATTCTCGGTTTGAACGTTAATTTTTCCTGTTTGCATAGCTCTATTTATTGTTGTTAATTTTCTAAAAAAGACGCTACCGCAAATCAATATTAATGCCAACACCATCCTACTGACAAAGTGGCAAAATTAAAGCTGAGTTAATATTATGGAAGAGCGATGCCCAATCAATTTAACAAAGCAATAAAAATCTATCTTTGCCGACCCAATTTTTTTAATCAAAATTCATATAAATGATTTCCATCGACGGCTTAGCAGTAGAGTTTGGCGGCAGCACCCTTTTTAAAGATATCTCCTTTGTAATCAACGATAAAGACCGCATTGCGCTCATGGGTAAGAATGGGGCTGGAAAGTCCACTTTACTCAAAATATTGGCAGGAGCCAAAAAACCCACTGCGGGCAAAGTCACCAGTCCTAAGGATTCGGTGATTGCATATTTACCCCAACATTTGATGACCGAGAACGAAAGGTCGGTTTTTGAGGAAGCCTCACAAGCCTTTGGCCATTTACTCGAAATGCAAAGCCGCATCGAAGCCATCAACGAAGAATTGAGCCGTCGTACCGACTATGAATCAGAAGATTACTACACTTTGATAGGAGAAGTATCCGACTTGAGCGAGAAGTTGTATAGCGATGGCGAAATTAACTTTGATGCAGAAGTTGAAAAAATATTATTAGGCTTAGGTTTTGAGCGAGAAGACTTTACGCGACCCACAGGAGATTTTAGTGGAGGATGGCGCATGCGCATTGAATTGGCAAAAATTCTGCTTCAAAAACCTGATCTTATTTTACTCGACGAGCCCACCAACCACCTCGATATTGAATCGGTGCAATGGCTCGAGAGTTTCCTTATTAATAGTGCCAAAGCGGTGGTAGTTATCAGCCACGATAGAGCCTTTGTGGATAACATTACCAATCGTACCATTGAAGTCACTATGGGCAGGATTTATGATTATAAAGTAAACTACACCAAATACTTAGAACTTCGTAAAGAACGTCGTGAGCAGCAACAAAGACAATTTGAAGACCAACAGAAATTTATAGCTGATAACACCGAATTTATTGAACGTTTTAAAGGCACTTACTCCAAAACCAATCAGGTGCAATCGCGGGTAAAAATGCTCGAAAAACTTGAAATAATTGAAGTAGATGAAGTGGATTCAAGTCACTTAAAACTTCGCTTTCCTCCTTCGCCCCGCTCTGGCAATTTCCCCATCATTGCTGATGAAGTTGGCAAAAGATATGGCGATCATTTGGTGTTTAGTGGAGCAAATTTTAGTCTTCAAAGGGGTGAAAAAGTTGCTTTTGTAGGTAAGAATGGCGAGGGAAAATCGACCTTAGTCAAAGCCATCATGAGCCAGATTGATTATGATGGTACATTGAGCTTAGGTCACAATACCCTAATTGGTTATTTTGCCCAAAACGAAGCCAGTCTTCTCGATGAGGAAAATACTGTTTTTCAAACCATTGACGAAGTAGCCAAGGGTGAAATTCGTACAAAAATTAGAGATTTACTGGGAGCATTTATGTTTGGTGGCGAAGATTGGGACAAAAAAGTTCGCATCCTTTCAGGAGGAGAACGCACCCGTCTTGCCATGATTAAACTTTTGCTCGAGCCCGTGAATTTGCTCATATTAGATGAGCCCACCAACCATTTAGATCTGCGTACCAAAGACATATTAAAGCAAGCACTGCTCGATTTTGACGGAACCCTCATCGTGGTGAGCCACGACCGCGATTTTCTGGACGGATTGACCCAAAAAGTATTCGAGTTTGGCCATAAAAAAGTACGTGAATACCAAGAAAGTATTGGCGAATTTTTACAACGCAAACGCATGGAAAACCTACGCGAACTGGAGCGCAACAAGACGAAATAAAGCCAATTGTAACAATACAAAAAAATCTATCTTTGCACCTTTGCAAAAGCCCATAACTATTTATGATTCGAAAATTATCCATCGTAATTCCAGTTTATAACGAAGAAAAAAGCGTTCACCTGATTCTCAATTTAGTACGTGGAGTGGAGCTACTCAACAATATAAAAAAGGAAATCATTATTGTAAACGATTGTAGCACCGACCGTACACAGGAAGTGCTCGAAAATTATATTGCCGAAAATCCTTCTGCCGGACTTCAACTTTACAAACACGAAGTGAATAAAGGAAAAGGAGCCGCACTACACACTGGCATTAGCAAAGCCACTGGCGACTATGTGATTATACAAGATGCTGATCTCGAATATGATCCTGAAGAATATAACTTACTACTTAAGCCAGTAATAAAGGGTGTAGCTGATGTGGTGTATGGAAGTCGATTTTCAGGAGGCAATGCCCACCGAATTTTATTCTATTGGCATAGCATCGGAAATAAATTCCTCACTTCTTTGAGCAATGCCTTTACCAATCTGAATCTTACCGACATGGAAACTTGCTACAAAATGTTTCGTCGCGATATTATTCAGAACATTAAACTTAAAGAAAATCGCTTCGGTTTTGAGCCCGAAGTAACCGCAAAAATCTCAAGAATTCCCAATCTTCGTATTTACGAAGTGGGAATCAGCTATTATGGACGCACCTTTGAAGAAGGTAAGAAAATTGGCTGGAAAGATGGATTCAGAGCCATCTATTGCATCTTGAAATACAACATTTGGGACAAGAAATATGTCTAAAGACTTTACTGTTAAAGATATCGACCTCGAAGGAATGGAAACCCTTCAGGTAATTGCCAATGCCGATAAGTTTAACCATTGGATGTACAGCACCATTGCTCCTTTCTGCTGTGCAAATATTCTGGAAATTGGGAGCGGTATTGGAAATATTTCGCAACAGTTTCTCATTCGCAATCAAAAACTTACCTTGACTGATTTACGAGAAAACTATTGCCAAATTCTCCAAAAGAAATTTGAGAAATTTCCATCGCTTCAAGGGGTGCGACAAATTGATATTGTTCATCCTCAATTCGACGATGTTTATCAAAATCTTTTTGAAAGTTTCGATACTATTTACGCTTTAAATATTGTGGAACATGTCAAAGACGATGTATTGGCTTTGTCAAACTGCAAAAAACTTCTAAAAAAAGGTGGAAATTTGGTGATACTTGTACCTGCCTATCAAGCCCTTTACAATCAATTTGACAAAGAATTAGAGCATTACCGACGTTACACTCAAAATACATTAGACCAACTATTTACTACCAATCAATTTCAAATTATTCATCGTCAATACTTCAATTTGATGGGCATCGCGGGTTGGTGGTTTAGTGGTTCTATTTTACGCAAAAAAACCATACCCGAAGGTCAAATGAATTTATATAACCTTTTGGTTCCCTTATTTAAAATTTTAGATCAATTGATTCTAAGAAAAGCGGGTTTAAGTGTCATCACCGTAGGAAAAAAAGTATAAGAATGCAAAAGGAACGACTTTACGGAAAGACCTTCAACGAAATAAAGGAAGTGGTGGCAAGTATGGGCTTACCAAAATTTACTGCGCAGCAGATTTCGGATTGGCTGTATAAAAAGGATGTCAACTCCATTGCCGAGATGAGCAATCTATCTAAAGCCACCCGACAATTACTCGAAGAACGCTTTGAAATAGGACTCTACCCTCCTATTTCGGTAAGCACCTCCACCGATGGTACCAAGAAATATCTTTATAGTATAGGCCCAGGCAAATATGTGGAAGCAGCCTTTATTCCAGAAGAAACACGCAACACCCTTTGCATCAGTTCGCAAGTAGGTTGCAAGATGGCTTGCACATTTTGCATGACAGGGCATCAGAAATTTCACGGACAACTATCGGTAAATGAAATACTTAATCAACTTCGAAGCTTACCTGAATTTAGAGAAGTCAGCAATATTGTGTATATGGGCATGGGCGAACCCATGGATAACCTACAGGAAGTATTGAAAAGTCTTGAAATACTTACAGCAGACTATGCCCTGGCCTGGAGTCCTAAACGTATCAATGTGAGCACCATTGGAGTGCTGCCAGAGGTGGAAGAATTCATTCAAAAATCAAAAGCCCATTTGGCCATCAGTTTGCATTCACCCTTCGACGACGAACGTCAACAATTGATGCCTATGCAAAAAGCTTTTCCCATAAAGCAAGTGTTGAATATTTTACGAAAATACGACTGGAGCAGCCAACGTAGATTAAGTTTTGAATACATCGTTTTTGATGGTTTAAACCACAGTGAACGTCATGTGAAAGAATTGGCTCGAATACTGAATGGACTTAAATTTAGGATTAATCTCATCCGTTTTCACCAAATTCCGGATAGCCCTCTAAAATCAAGCGATGCTGACCATATCTTGTTGTTTCAGCAGCAACTTAAAAACAAAGGAATCATCACCACTATTCGTGCTTCAAGAGGACAGGATATTGATGCCGCTTGTGGACTTTTGAGTACCAAGAAATTATTGAGTGAATAGAATACCTTTCATGTTTACCTGATTTGTATTTCTTTTTTGGGGAAATATTTTACTGATAGTTGGCAAAAAGTGTAAAAACACAATGACACAGCACACAATTACTCTTAAAAGTTGCATTTACTAATTGAACTTACGAATTGCAGTTTAAAAAGAAAGTATTACTTTTGTATCAAAGTAAGCAAGAAGAAAAACAACAACCTTGTGAAACTTGACAATTAACCCTTGCCCAAAATATCAAACTTTTCAAATTAACCTAAATTCAATTTTATGAAGAAAACTTTCCTTCTATTTACAGTATTTATTATGAG
>DZDC01000256.1 GCA_022736595.1 Draconibacterium orientale
ATTCTTGGCATTGGGGCGAACAAGCCGAGCGTGAATTTTCAGAACTTTTACATCAAGAGAATACTGACGTTTCAGAAATGATTCAGTCGTTGCGCCGCTTTCTAAAAGAAAGTGACATGATGGCTTATCTTGTAATGATGGCAAATCGTCTTGTTGAATTGCATCGAGTTTTGAAGCCAAACGGAAGTCTATATTTACATTGTGACCCGACAGCCAGCCACTATCTAAAGATTGTATTAGATACAGTTTTCGGTGCAGAAAACTATCAAAATGAAATTGTTTGGAAGCGTAGCGGTTCTCATGGTGGCGCAAAAAGATGGGGACCGTTACACGACACAATACTTTTTTATTCCAAAAATTCAAACTTCACATGGAATAAAGTATTTGAAAAATATGACGAGTCTTATTTGGATAACTTTTACAGGTTTTCTGATGAGCGTGGAAGGTATCGCCTTGTTACGCTAACTGGCGCAGGAACAAGAACTGGCGATTCTGGAAAATCTTGGCGTGACGTAAATCCAACCACAGTTGGCAGGCATTGGGCAGTACCTTTGGGCGCATTAAGAACAATTGCGGACGAAAAAACTATTGAAGGATTAAGCACGCAGGAAAAATTAGATTTGCTAGATTCGGCAGGTTTAATTTATTGGCCACCAAAAGGTAGTGTTCCACAGCAAAAACGCTATATTGACGAATCTGAAGGTGTATCTATTCAAGACGTTATTACAGATATTTTGCCTATTTCATCTCAAGCCGCAGAGAGATTAGGTTATCCAACTCAAAAGCCTTTGGCGCTTTTAGAAAGAATTATCCAAGCATCAAGCAATGAAGGCGATGTAGTTTTAGACCCGTTTTGCGGATGTGGCACAGCAGTTCACGCCGCAGAAACTCTAAAAAGAGAATGGATTGGAATTGACATCACTCACCTTGCAATCAGTTTGATTGAAAAAAGGATGAAAGGCGCTTTTCCAAATGTCACTTTTCAAGTTTATGGAACGCCAACCGATTTGGAAGGCGCAAGAAATTTAGCGGAAAGAGACAAATATCAATTTCAATGGTGGGCTTGTTCTTTGGTCAATGCTCAACCATTTCAAGGCAAGAAAAAAGGTTCGGACGGCGGCATTGATGGGTTGATTTTCTTTCAGGATGATAATTCTGGAGCAAAGAAAATTATCGTTTCTGTGAAAGGCGGCGAACACGTCAGCGTAACAATGGTAAAAGATTTAATCGCCACCGTTGAAAGAGAAAAAGCCGCAATGGGTTTATTTGTCACTTTGGCAGAGCCTACAAAGCCAATGACAACCGAAGCAGTTACAGCAGGATTTTATGAATCGCCAAAGGGCGAGTTTCCAAAAATTCAGATTTTGACAATTGCTGATTTATTGTCAGGCAAAGCCAAACCGCAATTTTTCGATATATCATCTGGCGTGTATAATTTCAAGAAAGCGAAAGTTGAAAGGCGTAAAGCCGAGCAAAAGCAACTTCTCTAAAGTCAAAAGCGTGCCAACAAAGCGT
>DZDC01000257.1 GCA_022736595.1 Draconibacterium orientale
ACAAGGTCAGTCAGTACGACTTTTGTGAGCGCAGGGGTGAAAGTGTTATGTATATGAGACCGAAAACGTTGTTTGACACCTATTTACGTGGGTGGTTAAAGAATTTTAACAAGAGCTTGAATGTCATTGAGTAACGGTGTTATTTGAGAATTATTTGCTTGTGTTTCTTGTCCGTAAATTACGTATTTTTTTTGTTGTAATTTACTTAAAGGTTGTCCCTCATGGTTAATGATCGAAGCAATTGTATTTCCATCCTTGATGTTAAATACTTCTCCGTACTCCTTGCCAAGGAAAATATCTGGGTAATTTTCTTGTACTGATTTGGCTAATTTGCTTATTTCATCGACATGTGAGCGGAAAGCGCTCGCTGCATCTTTTAAGTTCGTTCGTGAACGATTCAAGACAAAAGAGTGAATTAGTGGTAGTGGTAGTGCATTATCCTTCGCATTCGAATTAAATTCGAGGAATATGCCATCTTCAAGTTTGTCTTTAGATGATAAAGATATGCCATATATCAACTTAAAAGAATTGAAAATTCCACGTAAGGAGGCTGTATCAGCAGTGCAGGGTACAATTATTCGATTGGATGCTAAAACTGCCATTTCAGTATAGTTGGCGAAACTTGGGTTGCAGTCAATAAAGAATACCTGCTTTCTTGCGTCAGCCCCTTTTCTTTGTTCAAACGATTCGATCAGATCGTTCAATAATAAGCGACTTTTTTTCCATGCACCTCTTTCAGGGGCAGTTCCAAGGTAATTGATAATGGTCGAGCAAATATCTAAATCAACATCACCAGGTAATAAGTAAAGATTTTCTGGCATGTTTGCGTTTGAGTTACGTGCCATAACAAAATAACTTGACTCATTGCCAATCTTGGAAGATCTCGAACGCTCGTAGCGTTGCTTTATGTAGCCAGCAATGGTTAGATTTGTATCTCGGTATTTTGATAGATTATCTTCCCCCTTTCCATTTCCTCCCAATAACATTTCAGAGACATTTGATTGAGGGCAGGCATCAATCACGATCACGTCTTCATCCGGGTGAGTTAGTGCGTATTCGATTGATAGCATATAGGTTAGAAATGTTTTTCCGACTCCTCCTTTATTATTCCAGATTAAGTATTTAATGTTTTCCATGTTCCATCTCTAAGGAGTGATAAATATAGGTACTATTTACGAGTAAAAATTAATGAAATTCATTGAAGGGTAATTATCTGATTATATGTCAAGTGTAAGACTAGGGGCTAAACTAAATCAAGAGCTTATGCGTACTTTTAGTTCAATTCCTAACAAGCTTGAACAGCTTTTGAGTAACTGGCCTCACTCATCTGAGTTGATGATATGACATAAAAACCACAATCACGCTAAGTAGAATTAATAGTACCACTATCCACCGCTGCCCAAGCGCGATTTGCTGGCGCAGGGCATTCAGTTCGGCGGTTTGGCGTTCCATCAGTTCGCTTTGTTTGCTTTGAGCAACGAGGGATTCGTGGGTGAGGCGCGGCAGTT
>DZDC01000120.1 GCA_022736595.1 Draconibacterium orientale
TGAAAATCGAACATAATTTGAGCAAAATTTCCAAGATAAGCATTGGGCGACATTTCTTTATACAAGCTATGTTTTACTACGTGAGGGTCAAGATTGTAGCGTTTTTCAAATTCACTTCTTATCTCTTGAGGCATGCGGTTGTAATAGTAATCCAAGATTAGTTTTTTGCCAAAATACACCCCTCCAGCTTCATCCATCATCATATAGCCCAAAGAAACCACTTGTTGCACCATCTTACTTCCATCGTAGTAGCACGAATTGCTCCCGGTACCCAAAATACAAACTATGGATTCAATGCCTCCCGAAGCGGCATAAACCGCAGCAAGCATATCTTCTTCGGCAGTAATATGGGCATTTACAAATACTTTCCTAAGAACTTCGGCAAGAAATTTTTTAGATTCCTGTGTGCCACAACCTGCACCATAAAAGTAAACATCCGTAACCTCAGGCGCAACGCTCATCAAGGTTTCGACGGAAAAGATTCGTTCCAGAATTTCATTTTCACGCAAGATCTCAGGATTAATACCGTTGGTTCGTGTTCTAAACACCTCATTTCCTTGGGAATCCAAAGCTACCCAATCGGCTTTGGTACTTCCTCCATCTGCTAATAAAATCATATTTAAATTTCTATTTGTTGTTTTTTCAAAATCACTTTTACAATGACTGCAAAAAGCATAAGATAAAGGAAACCTAATGCGGGAACCCAATAGGAAACTGAAATATTAAAAAGATCAGCCAATTTTCCTTGCAAAGGAGGTAAAAAGGCACCGCCTAAAATCATCATTACTAAAAATGCCGAACCTTGTGATGTGAATTTACCTAAACCTTGCAACGATAATGAAAAGATAACCGGCCACATTACCGAACAGAAAAGTCCCCCACTTACAAGGGCAAAAATACTTACACTGCCAGTGGTAAACATACCAACTAGCATTGCAGTTAATCCCAAAGCCCCAAAGATGGCCAAGGTTTGTGAAGGACGATCATTGCCCAAATAAAATCCAAAAATCTGTATTAAAATAACTATGGCATAGGGCCAAAGTACACTCAGGTTTTCAATCGATTCGCCTGCTATCCAATTGGATAAAAGAATCACTAGAAAAGCAATATAAGGCACCACAATTAAAGCGGTTCTTTTAAGATTACTACTCAAGTTGAAAGCCGAAATTGCACCTGCCCAGCGACCAATCATAAGGCTTCCCCAGTACAAACTCACCAGCATTGGGGTGAGACCAGTCCAAAAACCAGAAACCTCATTTTTCGATAACATCAGTTTGAAATTACTAAAGTCAATATTGGGATTTGTAGTTTGAAAAAGCTGAAAATCAATTAGTTTAACATATTCACCAAGATTGGATTGAATGGTAACTTCAGTACCTACATAGGTAAATATTGCCAACATCCCAAGAACCAATTGGGGGTATTTTAAGGCTCCCCAGCCGTTACTGTTTTTCTTAGCGCGCGAATTGGCAAAAAGCAACCCTCCAACTAAGGTAAAAATTCCTACAAACAAAAGATAGAGTCCGCTATGGCTGGCATGATCGACATTTGAACCTGTATTTTGCATAAAAATAGCAGATAGCACCCCCACCAAAATCACAGTAATTAATCCCAAAGTAAGGGTAGCTTTTGATTCATGGTCAATTTTTGAATCGGCTTTACCTTGGGGCAACTTTTTGGCAAACTTAAAGAGCAGGGCTGCCACAAAAAAGGCCAAACCTACGAAAACATAAAGCCATTGAACCGTTGAAAGACTTAAATTTTGAATCAAACTTTCGTCCAATTTTGTGGTACCAAAGAGTGCTAAGGCAAATAAAATAGGTCCAATGGTAGTTCCGAAAGAGTTAATTCCTCCGGCTAAATTCAGTCGATCAGAACCCGTTCGCTCATCTCCCAGTGATATGGCAAAAGGCTGTGCTGCTGTTTGTTGCAATGAGAATCCTAAACCAATTATGAACAACGATGCCAATATAAAACCAAAACTATTGGTGGCAAGCGCTGGAAACATCAACAAAGCGCCCATGGTGGACATCATCAAACCATAGACAATCCCATTTTTAAAACCCCAGCTATTGAGCAAATCGCGGCGTAGCCCCACTCCCATTATAAAAAGTAAAAATGCTCCGATGTAATAGGCAAAATAAAATGCCGAATCGATGAGCTGACTTTGAAACTGTGACAATCCAAATTTCGACTTGCAAAAGGGAATAAAAACCCCATTACTGGCGGCAATAAATCCCCAGAAAAAAAACACCCCAATGAGTGTAAATAACGCTGGATAATTGGTTGGTTTAGTTGAATTCATTGTGTTGTATATTAGAATTTTATAATGTTATTCTGCTTTAATTATTGAAGTACGAAATGAAATTCCCGCTGCATTAAATGCTTCGATTTGAAAGTAATAAGTAGTATATAAGGTCGGAGTTAAGAGAAGCAATATTTAATGGCCCTATTCACCCTAAAGCTGCCATCAAGCTTTTGCTTATTGGTTGCAAAGGAAATAGCATAATCGCTACCTTGGCTTATACTCCAAATTTGATTATCACCATGATAATCGCTTTTGCTAAAATTAAGGCTAAACGGTAATAACGCTTGGGAATAAACCTTTATACTCCCAAAGAAGAAAATCGAGATAAATAAAAAAGCAAAAATGCGCATTACCTTGGTTATAATTTAGAGTCGATATTGATTTACCAATTCACCAGAGATATAATTTTCTGTTGACATACAAACATTTAACGAGAATGAATGTGCAATTTGAAGCATCTCATTCCATTGCTCCATGCTTAAGTTTCTAAGGTCCACTTTTGAAATCTTTCGCGTAAAAAGGTAATAAATCAAACCGGCATTAAAACTATCTCCAGCCCCCACAGCGCTTAAGGGTTCAACAGACTCAATGCTTAAATGCCCCTGTTGACCCATGCTATAATAGTCCACTCCCTGAGCATTTTGAGTGCAAATCATGTTCTTTATTTGCAAATGTTCCAATCGATCCATGGTTTCGGTAATTCCTTGCGTTCCAAACATAATTTCCAAATCTTCAGTGGATGCCTTAAAAATATCTGAAAATCGAATATTGTCCTCGATAAAAGGTAATACCGTACTTAACAGCGACTTATGATTGATTCTGAAATTGGGGTCGTATAAAATAATAGCGCCATTGCGCTTGGCTTTTATCAGAAAATCAACCAACTGACCCCGAACCTCATGTTTAATCCCATTGAATGAACCAAAGAGCACAACATCATCAGCTTCGGGTTCAGGAAAGTCTAAGACGAGTTTTTTGGGTGGCGCAATCTTATAAAAAAGATACTTTGGAGCATTAACATCATCAATAAATGCGAGTGCTAACCTCGATCTACTGTCGGCATATTTAGTAAAATACGTAATATCTACTTTGTTTTTTACTAAAAAGTCAGACATAATATCGCCAATGGCATCTTCAGCTGCATCACCCACATAATAAACGGGCATATTAAGCCTGCCTAAAGACACCGCGGTATTGATCATGGCGCCACCCACTTTGGCATCAATGGGAACTCCATTTTTAAAAATAATATCATAAACAGCTTCACCGATGGTATAGATTTTTCTCATGTTTTTGATTTTTCCTGTTGCTAGCTGCAAAGCTATATTTTTTTTCGCTTTCATGCCCATTGATTTTCGATACATTTCAAAGTTAATTTTCAAGGCATAAAAAAATAATTCAATAATAATTTACATGAATGGGCGAAGCTGTCAAAAAAAAATTTACTTTCGTTTCCAATTGAGAAACTATGGTGGATAAAGTTTGTATTATTACCGGAGCCTCTTCTGGCATTGGAAAAGCTTTGGCGTTTGAAATGGCAAAAAATCGGTTCAACGTGGTGCTTGTAGCACGACGACAAGAACTTATAGACGTTCATGCCCAACAAATTAGCGAACTTTATTCATGCAAAACCATAGCCATTCAAGGCGACGTCAGTAAGGAGCACGATTGTAGTCGAATTATTGAAGAAACCATTGAAAAATTTGGACGCATTGATGTTTTGATTAATAATGCTGGAATTTCACAGCGTGCCTTATTTACTGATTTGAACTTAGAAGTCATTCATAAAGTTATGGATGTAAACTACTGGGGAAGTGTTTATTGTACCAAATATGCCATTCCTTATCTGGTACAAAGCAAAGGAAGCGTGGTGGCCATAACCAGCATTTCAGGTTTCAGTCCTTTGCCTGGTCGCACTGGATATTGTTCATCAAAATACGCTTTGCATGGCTTTATGGAAGCCCTCCGAATTGAACATTTAAAATCGGGATTGCATGTGATGGTGGTCGCTCCCGAGTATGTAAGCAGCGAAATACGCGTACATGCGCTTATGAAAGACGGATCAGAACAAGGAAAAAGCCCAAGAGAAGAAAAGAGGATGATCAGTGCCGAATATGTAGCTCAAAGAGTAGCTAAAGGAATTATAAAAAAAAGGCGTACTATGGTAATTGGAAAGCTCGGCACCATCATGGTAGCACTTTCACGATTGGCTCCAAAACTGAGCGATAAACTTATTTATCATTATATTAAGAAAGAAAAAGACTCAATCTATTAAAACATAAAACTATGGAAATCAACATTTTTAAAGGAATCGGAGACATCGATTTCGGAATTTCAAAGGATCATTTTCTCGAAATGGGTATTCCTTATCAGGAAATTGACCTCATTGAAGAAGAGGGCGAATTTAAAATCGAAGCTGCTTATTTAGACGAAGAAAGCACTATGTTTTTTGAAGGAAATGAAACAGAAATGATTTTTACGGCATGCGAAACTGCCAACAAAAATGCATTAATGTTTGGCGAAAAGATTTTTAACAAAAACGAAAGTCAAATTATCGATCTGATGAAGTCCTTCAAGTACAAAGACATGGAGTCAGAAATTGAAGAGTGGGGCGAAAAAAGAGTTACATTCAACGATGCCATGATTGATTTCTATTTTGACCATGGCAAGCTTGTAAATGTGGCTTGGGGCATTTTAGTAATGTAAAAAAGCCCTGAGATTATCTCAGAGCTTTATTATATTTTTTGAAATAGCTGCGGTTACATCTTCATTTTAGACTTCATACTCTGCATCATTCGTGCTGAGTTTTTCATACCGCCACCCGCCATCATTTTCATCATTTTGCGGGTGCTATCAAATTGTTTCAGTAGGTTATTAACCTCCTGTATATCACTACCACTACCCGATGCTATTCTTTTTCTACGACTTCCATTGATTAAAGCAGGATTTTCGCGCTCTTTATGGGTCATAGATCCAATAATGGCCTCAATACTTTTGAAAGCATCGTCGCCAATGTCAATTCCCTTTAAAGCCTTACCCATTCCAGGAATCATCGACATCAAATCCTTCACATTACCCATCTTCTTTATTTGTTGAATTTGCTTAAGAAAATCGTTGAAATTGAAATCATCTTGCGCTATTTTCTTTTGCAAACGTCGGCTTTCTTCTTCATCAAATTGCTCCTGTGCCCGCTCAACCAACGAAACCACATCACCCATACCCAAAATTCGGTCGGCCATACGTGAAGGATAGAATACATCCAAAGCATCCATCTTTTCACCTATACCCACAAATTTAATGGGTTTGTCCACTACCGAGCGAATGGTAAGCGCGGCTCCACCTCGAGTATCACCATCGAGTTTAGTCAAAACCACACCAGTATAATTCAGCACATCATTAAAGGCTTTTGCGGTATTCACAGCATCCTGTCCGGTCATGGAATCGACCACAAACAAGGTTTCGTGGGGTTTAATGCTTCGATGAACCAATTCTATTTCGCGCATCATAAGTTCATCCACTGCCAAACGACCTGCGGTATCCACTATCACCACATTGCAACCCAATTCTTTGGCTACCTTCAATGCATTTTCAGCAATCTGCACCGGATTTTTATTTTCCAATTCATGATGCACGGGCACCTGAACTTGCTCACCCAAAACGATTAACTGGTTGATTGCAGCAGGACGGTAAACGTCACCGGCTACCAATAAAGGTTTCTTGCCTTTTTTGGTTTTAAGATAATTGGCCAACTTGGCTGAGAAGGTTGTCTTTCCTGAACCTTGTAAACCTGCAATAAGGATAATTGTGGGAGAATTTTTGATATCGAGCTCCGACTGTTCACCCCCCATGAGGGTAGCAAGCTCATCGTGAACAATCTTCACCATCAACTGACTTGGTGAAATAGAATTTAGAACGTTAGCGCCCAAAGCTTTTTCTTTCACCGTATCGGTAAATATTTTAGCCACTTTGTAGCTAACATCGGCATCCAACAATGCTTTGCGAACCTCTTTTAAGGTTTCAGCCACATTGATTTCAGAAATTTTTCCTTGTCCTTTAAGAACCTTAAATGCTCTTTCGAGCTTATCACTTAAATTATCAAACATCCTAGATTATATTAATTTTAGAGGGCTGCAAAAGTACGTAAATTCTCTTTATTGCTGTTGAAAAAATCATGATGGGAGACGGGAGATTTGCGAATTTTTAGGGTTAGAGAGGTTGAGTTCATCTTTGGTGTTTATGCGGTTGTTTTTATGGTTTGGTCAAAAGAAAGATTCGGATGGCAGCGAGATAAGGGATAATACATTAGATTACAATTAATTATTTTTCCATTTTAAAGAAATACCCACCATTCTTTGCTGCTCCAATAAATTCTATTTTCCCAGCATCAACCAATTTTTTAAGGTATCGCTTCATTGTGCGTAGGCTTTTATTCAATTCAATCGATAAAGCCGGAGCATTAAGTCCAGGAGTAGCTTGAATGATGCGTAGTATTAATAAATCCAATGAATTTACACCGCCAAT
>DZDC01000016.1 GCA_022736595.1 Draconibacterium orientale
TAATTGCTGAAAATCAGATTGAAGAGGCAATATTACATTTGCTGGCTGCCAATGCTCATGGAATTTGAAATACAGTATGAATATAAAATAAAAGCGCTCTTGGGTTGTCCTAAAGAGCGCTTTTTTGCTTTGTATGAAGCTAATTGGTAAAATCTATCGCAACTTGCTAACTAACGGTTATGCTGTTTTCATAAATGCCATGTAGGTTGCATCCGCTTTCAACTCGAATTATATCGCCTTTTTTCAATTGCAAATAAAACTGTCCGTAAGGTCTAATGGGCAAATTCATATACTGCAAATCAACCATAAGTTGTTCGTTTACAAAGATTTTTATATAATCAATCCAATGTTCAGGGGTAGAAGGATGAATGATGCCTTTTTGTCCAATACCCACTGTAAGTGAAGTATTCCCTTTTTCGTCAGTTGTGCCTAAAACCAAATCTGGCGTGTGCTTAAGCTCAAAATCAGTGGGGTTTTGTGGGTCAACCATGCTGACTTTTTGTCGATTGATGATCAATTTTTCCCTCGCTGATTTTGGGGCTGCAACACTATCATTCGCTGAATTTTCTGATATGGGTGCAACTGCAGTTTCAGTTTCATTATTGGTGCAAGCGTTGAAAAACAGCAAGCTGGCCGTACCGGCAAGGGCCATAATTCCAATCTTTTTAAATGCCTCTCTTCTTTCCATAGTTTTAAGTTTTTAGATTACAAAAGTAACGAGCTTAAGCCAATCATTTTTAATAAATTAATCAAATTTGATAAATAATAGTTTCTTTGTATTTAATTGGATTTAACCGATTTACTTTGAATATTTTCCCTTAATTATCTTGCTAAAATGATTTTTTAAGGTTTCAAAATCAATAAATTGGTAGATTGCAAATAGTATAAAAATAAGTGCTGGAACGCGATAACGAATGCTTGCGCCGGTGACCGGTGTGGTGAGCCCAATGATGACCAAAACTGAGAATGCAAAAGCCAAACTGAACCAAATCAGATTTTTGTTTTGAGTTTTTGGGGCTGGAAAAATGACTACTAAAAGCAGCATGATAAAGATTCCAAGGTTTTCGATGGCCGCTATTTTCATATCAAAACCTTTTGCTTCCCAGAGGGCTGGCCTAAACAAAACGTTTACAGCAGCAATAGGGGCGTTGGAAGCTACTGAAATGGCATTGGGCTCGTAATAAATGGGATTGATTAAGCTTCCAGCATTTTGTTGTTGTGCTTGTTGAATTATGGCTTCTTGTTTTTCAATCAGCATGTCGAAAACTCCCTTATTTAAGTATTTATCCGATTCCGAGGCAAGGCTAAAGGCAACGAAGAATAGCATGAAATAGGGAATAATTTGCCTTTGTTTGGGCAGAAAATGATTCCAAAGATAAGCCGTAACTGCCACTAATAGAGCTACTGCAATAAAGGCTTTAACGGCGAAAATGAGATAAAAGGCCAATAATATCAATGGAATGCGCAAAAATATTTTTGATGGTTTGAATGCCAAATCTAAGTGATAAAGTACAGTGCCAATTCCGAACACAAGCACGGTTTCTTTTAGGATTCCGCTGGTCCAAAATGCGATGGAGGGGAAGAAAAATAACAGAACAAATAAAGGAAAGGGTTTGTTCAATTCAACTTTTCGTTGCAAGAATTTAAAAATCGATAGCATTCCTATCCACGATGCAAAAAGGAATAGCAGTGCAATTGCATAGTAAGATTTAAAGGTAATGATTTGTAAAACAGAAAGCAATCCAATAAAAAATCTGCTATTGGGTTGTAGCATTGAATCTTCTGAAATAGCCCAGTTGTTCATATTGAGTTGGACGAGTTGAATTTCACTCAATTGATTTATCCCCATCAGGGTGTTTAAATATTCTTTTGGCGATTCAGTGGCAAAGGAGCTAAGTTTTTCTGCATCTTGATAAAACCTGAAAATGTCTGCATTCTCAATGGTTTGTGAATCCTTACTGTAATAAACAATCAGGACAATGGCCATGATGAGTTTGAATCCAAAGGCAATCCAAATCCATTTTTGAGGAATTCCAGCTAAGGAGAACCATGAATGTTTCCAAAGCAAATAAAAAATTCCAACGAGGATTATAAGGCTAATCAAATAACTCATAACACGGGACTAAAAAGGTAAAGCCAAAAGCAGAAATTTATCCAAGATTTTGGAGTCAATGGGTCTGCTTTTGGCGTATTAGATTTATTTTAAGTACTTATCTAAGAATGCTTTAAATTCTCTTTGCCACAAAACTGAATTCTGAGGCTGAAGTACAAAATGAGATTCTTCGGGGAAGAAAAGAAAACGACTTGGAATACCTTTAAGTTGTGCAGCGTTGAAGGCTTGCATCGATTGGGTATATGGAATACGGAAGTCGTTGCCCCCTGTAATCACTAAAATTGGAGTATCCCACTTACCCACGAAATCACGAGGATTGAAATCTGAATAGGTTTTGGGTTGAGGTTTATCCCATGGTGCACCACCATTGTCGTGGTGGTTAAAGAAGGTTTCTTCGGTTTCGGCATACATGCTGGGTAGATCAAAAATTCCACAATGCGAAATAAAAGCTTTGAAACGTCCGTTATGATTTCCGGCCAACCAATACACACTGTAACCTCCATAACTTGCACCCACCGCTCCCAGTCGTTCGCGATCAACGTAGGATTCTTTAGCTACTTCGTCGATGGCTGAAAGATAATCTTGCATATTTTGCCCGCCGTAATCACCACTAATTTGGTCATTCCATTCTTGGCCAAAGGTTGGCAAACCACGACGATTGGGGGCTACCACAATATATCCGTTTGAAGCCATTACTTGGAAATTCCAACGGTAACTAAAAGTTTGACTAACTGCTGATTGAGGCCCACCTTGACAGTAAAGTAAGGTTGGATATTGTTTTGTGCTATCGAAATCAGGTGGATAGATTACCCACACCAATTCTTTTTTTCCATCGGTGGTGGCTACCCAACGTTTTTTATATTCAGCGGGTGTAATTGAGTCAAGAATTTCTTTATTGGTAAAGCTGAGTTGTTTTTCGGTGCCATCTAAAGTTACAGCGTAAATTTCTGATGGAGTTTTCATATTTGTTTTGGTGCCAATGAGTAGATCTCCAGCCACTTCAACGTTTTGGTAGTCATGGTCGCCATGAGTTACAGCTCTTATTTTGCCATCACTAAAGCTCAATTCATACATTTGGTAAGTGGCTTCAATTCCACTTATAAAGTATAATTTATCTCCAGTTTTATTGAATGTAAAAGAGTGTGAGCTTTGATCAAAATCTTTGCTCCAGTCCACAAAGCTATCGGTATCAAAGTTGTAAACCATAATACGTTCTTTATCAGCTTCAAAACCTGGGGTTGCCATACTTGAAAATACTAAATTTTTACCATCGGGTGACCAAACAGGACCGTAATCGTAACCATCAAAACCATTTTCAGTTAGGTTTTTGCTGCCGCCTTTTACTAAGTCATAAATATAAATTTCGGAATTGGTACTCACGGCATAATCTTTTCCACTAAGTCTTTTATAACTAACGGCTAATTGGGTTCCATCGGGACTAAAATTGATATCTTCAATACCTTGAAAAGGTTCGCGAGGTGCGTTAAAACGTTCTCCTGCCATCAAGTCAACGGTTTTGCCAAGTTTGCCTTTCTGATAATCCGCTATAAAAACGTGGCTATAAAGTTCATCAGCCCAATGATCCCAATGGCGATACATCAACTCATCGTAGATTTTCACATTGGTTAGGGGAAGATCGGGATAAATTTCTTGTGGAGTTTTGTCAATCTTTACATCGCAAACCAGCATCACTTTTTTGCCATCTGGGCTAAATTTGAAACCATTTACACCACTTTCAAGCTTTGATATTTGTTGCGTGTTTTTGGTTTTTAAATCCAATTCATAGATTTGCGAACTTCCTGAGGCACTGCTTAAGAAAGCAATTCTGTTTCCATCAGGGTGCCATTGAAGGTTAAATTCGCTTTTTGGAGTATTGGTAAGTTGTTTAATATCACCACTTTCAATATCCATCCAATAGATATCTTTGTTTCCTTTGTTGGCGCTCAAATCGTAATGAGTGATGCCAAAAATTAAACTTTTGCCATCGGGAGCCACTTGCACTTCGGATACTCTGCCGAGTTTCCACAGTACTTCAGGTGTCATTATGCCAGGGTTAACCCATGCTTCAGAGGCTGAGCTTTTGTCCATTTCAGCCGAATTTTTGGGTTTAAGATCGTCGCAACTGCTCAGAAAAAAAAGCAGTACGAAGAGTAAAATAATATTGCTTTTCATGTTTAGAATTTTGATAGTTATTTAATTATTAGGAAGATAAAATTGAATTTACGATTTAATTCTTTGCAAAGCCTCTTGTGCAGCTTCATAATCGGGCTTGTATATAAGCGCTTGTTGGTAGGCTTTCTCAGCTTTCAACACGTCACCCATTTTTTCGTAAGTCAAGCCCAAATTAAACCAAGCTTCATAATAATTGGGTTTAATTTTACAAGCATTTTCAAAATAGGGAACGGCTTTATCTGGTATGTTTAGGGTTTGCATATAAATGTAACCCACATTGAAAAAGCTGTGTGGAAACTGAGGGTGACGTTGACCTATAATTTTGTACGCCTCTATGGCTTCATTAAGCATGTCGTTTTGCTGATAAAACATACCCAAATCGTACCAACCATCAATCCGATTGCTGTCGATGGCTATGGCATTTTTAAAATACTGCTCGCCAATGGATTGCTTCATGTTCAATATTCCAAGCTCAATATTGGCTTCATAGTTTTTTGGATTGTTTTTTACACAATCTTGAAACTGGGCGATGGCTTTAGCGGTATCCCCAAGTTCTTTAAAGCAATAGGCTTTTAGAAATAGAGCTTTATCTGAATATGGGTTGCTTTCAAGTCCTTGATTGGCATATTTAATGGCGTCGTCGTACTTCTTGAAAATGAGATGAATCTCGCCAAGCTTAATCCAAGCATCCGTATATTCCGGTTTCTGCGTAGTCAATTCGTTAAGAAGTTGCAAGGATTGGGTAATATTTCCTTTGCGAAGGTACCAATCCGAAATTTGCAATTGATATTGAATGCTATCAGGGCTGTAGGTAAATGCCTTTGAAAGATCAACAATGGCCGCATCAATGTTGCCGCTTTGGGCTTGCAAGTAAGCTCGGTATCTCAGCGCAATGTCATCAGTAGAATCTTTGGCAATGTGTTGATTAAGTTGATCAAAAGTCATTTTTGACCAATCGACACTTTGAGTCTTACCTTGGCAGGCTCCTAGGATAGAGCCTAAGAGCATCATCAAAATTAAATAATTAAAAACGCGCATGATGATTTATTGTCCTTTTTTGATGGCTTCTTTAATTTTTGCTTCCACTTCGTCAGCCAATTCAGGATTGTCGCGCATCAATTGTTTTACACCTTCACGACCTTGTCCGAGTTTGGTTTCACCGTAGGAGAACCAGCTTCCGCTTTTCTTCAAAACATTAAGATCCACGCCTAAATCCACTATTTCACCCACTTTTGAAAAGCCTTCGCCATAAACGATATCCAGTTCTGCAGTGCGGAAAGGAGGTGCTACTTTATTTTTCACCACCTTGATTTTTACGCGGTTACCAACAACTTTTTCGTCTTCTTTGATTTGAGTCGATTTACGGATGTCGATACGAACCGTGGCATAGAATTTAAGGGCATTACCCCCGGTAGTGGTTTCTGGATTTCCAAACATGACTCCAATTTTATCGCGCAATTGGTTGATGAAAATGCAGGTAGAACCCGTTTTTGAAATGGTTGCGGTAAGTTTGCGAAGGGCTTGCGACATGAGTCGGGCATGGAGTCCCATCTTAGAATCGCCCATTTCGCCTTCAATTTCACTCTTTGGAGTAAGGGCAGCCACGGAGTCAATCACGATGATGTCGATGGCTCCAGAACGGATAAGACTATCTGCAATTTCTAAGGCTTGCTCGCCATAATCGGGTTGCGATACCAATAGGTTTTGGATATCGACACCAAGTTTTTCGGCATAAAATCGATCAAAGGCATGTTCAGCATCAATAAAGGCGGCAATACCTCCTAATTTTTGTGCCTCCGCAATGGCATGAATGGCCAAAGTGGTTTTACCAGATGACTCAGGACCATATACTTCAATAATTCTGCCTTTGGGTAGTCCGCCGATACCTAGAGCCATATCGAGACCTATGCTTCCTGTTGGAATCACATCCAACTCTTCAACGGCGTGGTCGCCTAAACGCATTACACTGCCTTTTCCGTAGCTTTTGTCAATTTTGTCAAGGGTGAGTTGAAGCACCTTAAGTTTCTCTTTGTCAATTTCTTTTGCCATGATGGTATTTTTTATTTGTATAATTCAAGTATTTGTTGTGCGTGGTCTTTGGTTCTTACTTTGTCAAAAATATGTTCGATCCTGCCTTCTTCGTCAATAATGAAAGTGGTTCGTAAGATGCCTTCATATTCGCGACCGTACATTTTTTTTGGACCCCAAGCACCATAGCTTTTCAGAATTATTTTTTCGGTGTCGGGGATTAAAGCGAAGCTGAATTGGTATTTTTCGGCAAAGCGTTTTTGTAAATCGGCTGAATCGGCACTTAATCCAATGAGGTTAAATCCCTTTGAAGAAAGAGTTGAGTAATGATTTTCTAAACTACAAGCTTCAGCCGTACAACCTGGAGTTAAGGCTTTAGGATAAGTGAACAGAATCACTTTCTGTCCTCTAAATTGTTTTAAGTGCAAGGGTTTGCCCAAATGATCTACAGTTGTAAAATCTGGCGCTAAATCTCCAATCTTTAATGATTTCATTATAGGGTAGTTAGGAATTGAAATTTGGTTTTTTCTAAAGAAACCAAAGATAATGATTTTGACCAATATCCGCGATATTTTTTTTAGCAGATAGGGGAGTTTTCATAAATTAGAAAAAGCCTTACACCAGTTCTGCATTGAGGTCAAAAGCTTCCGCATAGGTGATCTTAACTTGGTAAAAATCACCAATTTTAAGTTTTTTTGTTGACTTAATAATTACTTCATTATCCACCTCAGGGCTATCAAATTGGGTTCGTCCGATGTAAAATTGGCCTTCTTTGCGGTCGATGATAACTTTGAGCGACAATCCAACTTTTTCTTGGTTTTTCTCAAAAGAAATTTGTTCCTGTAGCTCCATCAGTCGATTGAGTCGGTCGGCTTTAATGTCTTCATCTACATCATCTTTTAATGCAAAAGCGTGGGTGTTTTCCTCGTGAGAATAGGTAAAGGCTCCTAAACGGTCGAAACGACTTTCATTAACAAATTGCAGAAGTTCTTCAAATTCAGATTCAGTTTCGCCGGGGTAACCGACAATGAGGGTGGTGCGAATATTAATATCGGGCACCGAATTTCTAAATTCTTGAATAAGACTTTTGGTGGTTTCAGCGGTATGACCACGGCGCATGGATTTAAGGATGCGGTCGCTGATGTGCTGCAAAGGAATGTCGATATAATGGCAAATATTGGGGAGGCTGTTCATCAAATGTAGCACTTCACTCGGAAATTGAGTGGGGTAGGCATAATGCAATCGAATCCACTCAATGCCTTTGATTTGACTTAATTTTTCAACCAATTGGGGAAGTTGTTTGCTTCCATAAATATCTACACCATAGTAGGTTAAGTCTTGCGCAATAAGAATAATTTCTTTTACGCCCTTATCCACTAGTTGGCGCGCTTCATCCAAAAGTTGCTCTATGGGCAATGATTTGTGCTTGCCTCTGATCAATGGAATGGCGCAAAAGGAACAACTTCGGTCACAGCCTTCCGATATTTTTAAGTAGGCAAAGTGTTGGGGTGTGGTAATCACCCTTTCTCCAATAAGTTCATTTTTATAATTGGCTCCAATATCGTGAATTATTTCCTCCATATTATTCACCCCGTAAATTCCATCCACTTCTGGAAATTCCTTTTTAAGGTCGAAGAGGTATCTTTCGCTTAAGCAACCCATGACGTAAATTTTTTCGATGAGTCCCGATTTCTTGGCTTCAATAAAATTGAGAACCGTATCGATGGACTCCTCTTTTGCATCCTTAATAAAGCCACAAGTATTGATAACAACGTAGTCCGTAGGTTGATCCGATTGATGCGTTACCTCAATATTGTTAATGCGAAGTTGTCCCATAAGTTTCTCAGAATCAACAAGATTCTTTGAGCAGCCCATGGTTATGACGTTTATTTTTTTATTTTGAATGTTTGTTTTCAATCGTATTTTATAAATGATTATTGCTAGGGTTATCCAAAAATAGAATTCACAAACTCTTTTTGGTTAAAAAGTTGAAGGTCTTCCATTCCTTCTCCAATGCCAATGTATTTAACGGGGATTTTAAATTCGTTACTTATGCCCAGAACGACGCCTCCTTTGGCAGTGCCATCAAGTTTTGTGAGTGCAAGGGCATTTACATCGGTAGCTGTGGTAAATTGGCGGGCTTGTTCAGAAGCATTTTGTCCGGTAGAGCCATCTAGAACAAGAAGAATTTCGTGAGGAGCATTGGGAATTACTTTTTGCATCACCCTCTTGATTTTGGAGAGCTCGTTCATTAGGTTGATTTTATTGTGCAAGCGGCCAGCGGTATCAATAATCACCACATCGGCCTCTTGAGCAACGGCAGCTTTTAGGGTATCAAAGGCCACTGAGGCAGGGTCGGCATTCATTCCTTGATTGATGCAGGGTACACCTACTCTTTGCGACCAGATCATGAGTTGGTCCACGGCAGCAGCTCTGAAGGTGTCGGAGGCTCCAAGCACCACTTTCTTGCCCGCTTTCTTAAATTGATAGGCAAGTTTGCCAATGGTGGTGGTTTTTCCAACTCCATTTACGCCAACCACCATAATTACATAAGGTTCTGACCGTTTATCAAAATCAAAACCAATCAGGTTTTCGTTTTTGTTTTGATCAAAGAGATTTCCTACCTCTTCCTTCAGAATGCGATTGAGCTCTGAGCTTCCAAGATATTTATCTTTTTGAACTCTTTTTTGAATGTTTTCTATAATTTGTAGAGTGGTTTTAACCCCTACATCAGAGCTGATAAGGATCTCCTCAAGATTATCCAACACTTCATCATCCACACTGCTTTTTCCGGCAATGGCTTTTGTGAGTTTGGAAAGCATTGAGGTCTTGGTTTTTTCTAAACCTTGATCCAGCTTTTCCTTTTTATCTTTTGAAAAAAAATCGAAAAATCCCATAACATTATATTTGCTGCAAAATTAAACTAATAAATCAGTTTGATAAATTAAAACATAGGTAAAAAAAAAGCTCTTTCCATGGTAAGGAAAAAGCTTTTTCTAATGAGATAATAAAGGTTTAGCTTTTAGCTAAAACGTCTTTTACTTTATCATTGGGAACAATTTCTTCTTTGAAAGAGTAAGCACCGGATTTTTCTGATTTCACCATGCGAATCACTTTCGAATAACTTTTACCTGCGGTCTGCAAGCTAGCAACTACTTTCTTAGCCATAATTCAATAATTATTTGATTTCGCGATGAACAGTCATGCGCTTCAAAATCGGGTTATACTTTTTAAGCTCCAGACGCTCTGGAGTATTTTTTCTGTTCTTGGTAGTAATGTATCTTGATGTTCCGGCCATACCACTTGCTTTATGCTCGGTGCATTCCATGATTACTTGAACTCGTGCTTCTTTGCTCTTCTTTGCCATCGTGTACTCTCCTTATAAATTTAGGGCTGCAAAAATAGAAACTATTTTAATACTTAACAATGTTTTTTTAAAAAAAATCTAAAAAAAAGTAAATATTGCTTGAAATCCTTTTAGAATATAGACTTCAAGGAGTTAGCTATTTTTAGATTGCTTCGGTTTCTACTACTTTGGCTAGAATATCGGAATAAGGAATAAGGAGGTATTTCTTGCCTTCAAATTCAGTAGTGTTTCCAGCAAATTCCTTGTACAAAATAGTGTCGCCAACGGCAATTTCTGCATTTTCAATGGCACTCATGCCTACCACTTTAGCAGTAGTGTTTTTTCCGCGTGCGGTATCGGGGATGATGATCCCTGAGGCTGTTTTTTGCATTTTTTCTTCTTGAGTTAAATCCAAAAGCACGTTTTGGTTGATGGGTTGTAATTCTTTCATGTCGTAGGTTATTTTAATTAATATTCAATAATTCGTTGATTCTTTTCTTGTCAAAGCCAATGATCATTTCGCCATTGATTTCGGTTTGAGGAACGCCCTGTTGTCCGCTCTTTTGCACCATAGCTTGGGCTGCATTCTGGTCTTTACTTACATCGATTTCGGTATAGCGAATGCCATTGAGATTCAAATGCTTTTTCAATGTGGTACACCACGAGCAACTGGGGGTGGAGTAAACGGTGACTCTTTTCTGAACTATATTTTCACCTTTCGACTCGGTCTTATACAGACGTTGTTCCAAGAGATTTTTATAGAAATCAGAAGTCTGACATCCTTTAATAATGTTCTTTAAACCTCCATTTTCAAATTCTAAAAGGCTGGGAGCTGTGGTTATTGAAAAGCGTTTGTGTATGGTATTCAGTTGGTTGACATCAATACATCCTATATTTTCGTTACTTGCTTGCTGCGATAAAGCCTTCATACTTTGCTGTGCACAGTCGCTTTGTTCGCTTCCACTTTTATAAATTAAACACCAAGCCTTGCTGTGGCTCGAAATTAAACGTTCAAAATCAGATTCAGATACGATGCTTTGCATTGGTTTTTGGTTTGAAAATTTTTCGGAGGTGATACTTGAAAACTATGCCATTTTTTTAACTCATTACGTAATATTTATAAGTGTCATAAAATCAAGTGTATGGATATTTTTTGTTCCTGAAAAAATGTCAGGTATAATAAAAAGTTTAAAATAATACATAATTATCATATTAAGATAATCACATTTATTTTATCTTTGCCCCGTCGAAAGTGGATAAATTTGATTGCTTGCAACCACATGAAAAAATGCTAAAAACATCCTGCCAAGCATTCAATTCCCTTTCTAATATATTGTAAATTAATTTTTTAAACATTTATTATGGGATATTTATTTACCTCTGAATCCGTATCCGAAGGACATCCGGATAAAGTTTCAGATCAAATTTCAGATGCAATTTTAGATCATTTTCTTGCTTTTGATGCCAAATCAAAGGTGGCCGTAGAAACTTTAGTTACTACTGGTCAAGTGGTATTGGCTGGCGAAGTGCACTCATCTACTTATGTTGATGTTCAAAATGTGGCTCGTGAGGTAATCAATAGAATTGGATATACCAAGAGCGAGTATAAATTCGATGGTGATTCATGCGGAGTTTTGTCTGCCATTCACGAGCAATCTGGCGATATTCGTCAAGGTGTTGAGCGCGAAGACAAGTACGAGCAAGGAGCCGGTGACCAAGGAATGATGTTTGGTTATGCTTCCACCGAAACCGAAAATTTTATGCCTTTAAGCATGGAGTTGGCTCATTTGCTGGTTTACGAATTGGCACAAATTCGCAAAGAAGGCAATTCAATGACTTATCTTCGTCCCGATTCAAAATCGCAAGTTACCATTGAATATGGTGAGGACAATAAGCCTAAAAAAATCAATACCATCGTAGTTTCGACTCAGCACGACGATTTTGATGAAGATGAACGCATGCTTGCTAAGATTAAATCTGATGTGATTCATATCTTGATTCCTCGTGCCAAAGCTCATTTGCCTGCCGATATTCAAAAGTTGTTTACTGATGATATCATTTACCATGTAAATCCTACCGGAAAATTTGTAATTGGTGGCCCTCATGGCGATACTGGCCTTACTGGACGTAAAATCATTGTGGATACTTATGGTGGAAAAGGAGCTCATGGTGGTGGTGCTTTCAGTGGAAAAGATCCTTCAAAGGTTGACCGTTCCGCAGCTTATGCATCACGTCATATTGCTAAGAACCTTGTGGCTGCTGGTGTAGCCGATGAGGTTTTGGTTCAAGTTTCGTATGCCATTGGAGTGGCTCGTCCTATGGGTATTTACATTAATACTTATGGTACCGCAAAAGTAAATCTGCCCGATTCTGCCATCGCAGCCAAGGTAGAAGCTATCTTTGATATGCGTCCTGCTGCTATTGAAGAACGATTGAAACTTCGCAATCCCATTTATTCAGAAACTGCATCTTATGGACACATGGGGCGTACCGTTCGCACCATTACCAAAGAATTTAAGTCGGAGTATTTTGGTGACAAATTAATTGAAGTAGAATTGTTTACTTGGGAAAAACTCGACTATGTTGAGAAAGTTAAAAATGCTTTTAACCTATAATAGGTAAGCTGTTAGCCATAAAAAAAGGCGTTGATTCTTTGGAGTCAACGCCTTTTCTCTTGTTTAGAGTTTTCTTAATGCTGAATGATCAATTTACGAGCTTCAGTCTTTTTGCCATTGGATTGCACTTGATAAAAATAAATTCCATTGGGAAGTTCATCTAAAGCAATTTGGTATTTGTTAGCTCCAAAGCTCATGTTTTGTTGTTTAACAACTTGACCTATAATATTTCTAATTTCGAATATTGCTGGTTGAGTTCCGCTGTGGTTATACTCAACATTTAATATTTGACCAGCTGGATTAGGCCAAGCTGTTGGGGTTTTAGCTTGGGCAGCAATATTTATTCCTACACCACTACCCGCAATGAATTCAACCACTACGGCAACAGTATCAGTACTATTATTGATATCAAAAAAGGTATATCTAATGGTGGTTTTGCCAGGATGTCCATGGCTTTCGTAATCGCAAGTAAAACCTTTTTCAACACCCTTTCCAGCAATTAATAAAGAATCAATGCTGGTATATGTGGATGGATTATAGCAATTGCCCCAACAAAAATAGTTGACAGTGCTACTCACTTCAGATAAAACGGTTTTTCTCACTTTTACGTATTTGCCATCATTTGTGGAATTGTTAACCCAAAATATAACGCTAAAGGTTACGTCGTTATCGGTGCTGACTACAGTAACGGTGTCGCCATTGCTTAAGGCTGCATATCCAGGAAGGTTTAAGTTGAAGCTTTGAGCTTTCATTCCAAAAGCAAAAAGCAGAGAAATAAAGAGTAAAAGTGTTGTTTTCATGGGTGTTGATTCAGTTTAAATAGTTTGCAAATATAAAGAGATTTCTCTTGACTTAACGGTTTTCGTGGTCTAAATATAAGATATTGATTCAGATACAATTGGTGTAGTCGTTTTTTAAAAATCGAATTCAAAGGTTTACGGTTTTTCAATATTTATTGACATCGAATTAAATGTTGTTCAATTTGGTGTAATAATTAAAAAAATACAATTTTAAACATTGGTGTCCGGGTAAAATCTTATATCGTCCCTACGGGACTTTTAATAATTCTGTAATATACTTTCTACCAATATCTTGTCCCTCCGGGACAGTCCCGTTAGGGACGTAATATTGGTAGAATTAAATTAACCTCCCGCAGCAATAAAGTCCCGTAGGGACGAGATGTACCAAGCATTACAGCGTTTTTAATCAGATTTAACCGGACAACAGTGAATTTGTAAAGTTGAATCCTAAACCCAATAATTATACCAAAAAGAAAAGGTTGCCTTTTGGGCAACCTTTTCTATATGAATGAAGAGAAAAATTATTTAACGATAAGTTTCTCGGTAATCAATTGATCGTTCATTTGGATTTTAACGAAATAAACTCCTGCTGCTAAAGCGTCGATGTTTACTTTCTCAGCATGCATTCCTTTGTTGAGGTTGCCTAAATTGGCATTCAACACCACTTGACCCATGTAATTAACAACACTGTACTGAACATTTGAAGTTTCAGTCAATTGAATGTTAATGCTGATAAGGTTTTCAGCAGGATTAGGCATTACGTTGGCGCTGTTTTCTGCAACAACATCTTCGATACCAATGGTGGTATTGTTGTAGAAGTTGATGTTGTCGAAATATAGGTTGTTGCCATAATCAGAAGTCATTTTGAAAGAAACAATAACTTCAGGTTTAGAAGCATAAGCGCTCAAATCAATATTGGCAGAAGCCCACTGAGCTGCGGTTGGGAAGAAGTTTCCGCTACTAACGGGTTCAGCAGTTTTTAAAGCAGCACCTGCTTTAGACCATACGGGAGTCCAAGTAGAACCACAGTTGTCAGAAACCAAGATTTCTAATTTATCGTTTTCATTGGAATACTGTGCATAAGCATAGTCAAAACGTAAACCTTGTTGGGTGTTGCTTGCAAAGTTAAGTTTATGGAAGATAAGTTCTGAAACACTACCAGCAGCGATATTATAGTAATTGGCAAAGAAACTTGAAGTAGAAGCGGCATAACCACCCAAATCTTGAGGTAAACCTGAAACTAAAGCTTTAGTAATGGTAAATACAGGGGCCCCATTAGGATTTTTAACGATGGTATGGTCAATTTCTTCAGTACCAGCAGCATAAGATTCGAAATCTTCGGTATATGTAGCTCCAATGGTAGCGGCAGGCATTACATAGAATAATCCAGTTCCGCTGTTGTTGTTTCCAGTGGTCATATCCACTAAGTGGTAAACATTATTAAAGTTAGCATTGAATTCAACACCGTTAGCAGAAGCGGTTAAAGTAACTGCGGGGAAAGTAATGGTGGTATTGGCTCCGGCAGCAAGAGGAGTAGTAACCAATTGAGTTACTGGAGTACCATTGTTGTAAACATATTGTACATTGAAAGAGTCAACAGAAACGGTAGAAAGGTTTGTTACTTTAACGCTTGGGGTAACGGAAGTGCCACAAAGTGCAGGTATAGTAGTCATGTTTTCAGTTTTTAAATCGGCTACACTCACACCAGGAGGAGTTATAAAGGTCATAATAGCTTGATTGCCAGTGATAATTTCTTGTTGTGTTTCGGCAAGGAAAACAATAACTTCAAGATTTCCTAATTCCATTGCAACACCATTGATGTCAGCAGGAACAGTATAAGTGTAAGTTTTGGTAAAAAGTGTAGTTTGAGTGGTGGTGGTAATGTCTTCACCCCATTGACCAGTCAATAAATGACGGAGCATGTGTTGGTGATTGTAATTTCCGTTAGGTAAAACTTGTGAAGGGTTGCTTGATCCACCAGTTTGAGGGCCTTCCACATTGTTTTGGTTAATGGCCACATTCAATTTCATACTTGCAGGAGCTGTGGTTCCGGTAAAATAACCTTCCACATACACAGTCATAACGCGTGTAGAAATGTTAATAGTGCAGGTGGCAGCCACGTTTACATAGGAAGGCTGTCCTAAAATTGTAGTTGAAGTGCTGGTCCAATTTCCACGACTCATGGCAGTACCTGGGTTGGTGGTGTTTTGAGACATTCCAGCAAAAAGGTGACGATTTACGGTACCAGCTGGGTATCCGGCCAAACTAGTTTGAGCAGAAATAGCAGTTCCAAAAGTGGTTCTAAAATCAGGTTCGCCTGCTCCAGGAGTAGCATAACTACCTTCGTGAATGTTAATGGCAAATACATTTCCTGGATGAGCAGCCACAATTTGACCAGCTATTTTATGTCCGTCTGGGCAATAAGTACAATGAATTCCAGTGAATTCTTCCAAAACAACTTTCTTATTTTGGGCGGTGGTGCTTACAATGGTTTGAGCCACCAATGCGGCTGAGCTTAAAACCATTGCAACAATAAAAGTAAATTTTTTCATGGGTATTGATTTAGTTAAATAATTTATTAGGGCACGAAAATAGTGTTTTTTTAATAACTATTAAAAGGGCTTAAAAGATATTTATCATTAACATGGTTGAGTTATGCGTCGAGCTTTGAAAATGGCATAGAATTGGTTTAGCTATTTTAGTGCCGATTTTATTTCTATCTTCGCAGCGCTGCAAAGATTTTTTTATATTCTATTTATCAATGCTTAATCTATTATAAATGAAAGTTTTAAATTTAATGGGAGGCTTAATCCTTACCTTTGTTTTACTCTCCTTCACCAGCGACCAAAAACCCAGTTTACCTAAAGTAGATGTGAAAACCCTTGATGGAAAAATGGTTAATACCGCCAATTTTAGTAATAATGGCAATCCCATAATTGTAAGCTTTTTTGCTACTTGGTGCAAACCCTGCATCATGGAATTATCTACCATCAATGAGGTTTATGGCGATTGGCAAGAAGAAACAGGGGTGAAGCTCATCGCAATATCTGTTGACAACTCACGTACTAGTGGTGGAGTTCTCCCTTTGGTTAACGGAAAAGGTTGGGAATATGAAGTTTACTTGGATGAAAATAGTGATTTTAAAAGGGCAATGGGCGTGAATGTGGTTCCTCATACTTTTATACTTAACGGAAAAGGTGAAATTGTGTGGCAACATACTTCTTTCACTGAAGGATCAGAATTGGAATTGATCGAAATTGTAAGAAAAGTAAAAGCAGGCGAAGATGTTTCAGGCCATTAATTTAGTTCGTATGAAGAAAATTTATCTCATCGCATTTATTGCGCTCTTTGCATTTCCATCTCTAATAATAGCTCAAAGCACATCCATGGGCGAATTTCATGGGAGCTTCCAAGCCGATGCCAGTTATTATAGAAACGACAGTGCCATCAATGCCACCGACATCCCTGAGCATTTTGGAATCAACGCTTTTTTTGAAGCTCGTTATACGCTAAAGAATATTGAAGCCGGAGTTCGTTATGAGCTTTTCCAGCCCCAGTTGCAAGGCTATGATGCCCGCTGGAAAGGCAATGGATTTGGATATCGATACCTCAGATACAACGGAGAAAACATCGACGTTACTGCTGGTAATTTCTATGAGCAATTTGGTTCGGGAATGATTTTAAGATCCTATCAAGAATGGAATTTGGGCTTTGATAACAGTTTAGATGGCGTTCGTGTAAAATATAAAATCAATGGTTTGATCCTGACAGGATTGGTTGCCAAGCAAAGGTTGTATTGGAATCAAGGTCCTGGAATTGTAAGAGGTTTTGATGGAGACCTGAGCCTCAATGAGTTTGTTAAGTCATTTGGTAACCTCAAAACTCGCATTAATTTAGGTGGAAGTTTTGTAAGTCGTTATCAAGTTGACCAAGATCCGCTCTATGTATTACCTGAAAATGTGGGAGCTTACGCAGGTCGCATCAGCCTTTTTAGAGGTGGGTTTAATGCCAAAATTGAAGCTGCCGGAAAAATCAACGACCCCAATGCCAGCAACAACATGATTTATAAAAATGGAAATGCTGTTTTTGCTGAATTTGGCTATTCTAAAAAAGGACTTGGAATTACTTTTCAAGCCAACCGTAGCGACAATATGGACTTCAGATCCAATCGTTCTGCCACTGGTTTCGATTTGCCCATCAGCTACATACCTGCCATGACTTACCAGCATGCTTATAGCTTGGCCGCTTTATATCCTTATGCTTCTCAGCCCAATGGACAAATGGGATTTCAGACTACAGTAATTTATAAACTCAAAAAGGAAACTTTACTGGGTGGAAAATATGGCACCTCACTTTCACTCAATTATTCACTTTCTTACGCCATTGATAAGCAAGCTTTAAACGATACCACTCCTATTGGAAAAAGTTGTACTTATGGATACAAATCCAATTTCTTCGCCGTGGGAGATGAAAAATATTATTCTGATTTTAATCTCAAATTACAGCGTAAACTGAGCAAAAAGTGGGACATCACCTTAATGTATATGAATGTATATTATAATATGTTGATAAACGAAGGTCACCTTGAGCCCAATGTACACGCCAATATTGCCATCGTTGATCTTTGGTGGAAATTTAAACCTTACAATTCCTTGCACTTTGAAGCACAACAATTGTTGACTGAACAAGACCGTGGCAACTGGACTTCAGTATTGCTCGAATACAATCGTAAAGGATTTTTTGCGGCTTTGAACACCGCTTATAACCACGGTATCGCCGGTACCGCTCATGAAGCCGCAATTTATCCCATGGCCAATCTGGGATATACGCATAAAGGAACTCGCGTGGCTTTAGGCTATGGCCGACAAGTGGACGGTATCGTTTGCATTGGTGGAGTTTGTCGTGCTGTGCCTGCTGCCAGCGGATTTACCTTAACTTTAAATAGTAGTTTTTAAATTTTAAAAAGATACCTATAATTTATGAATAAGTTCAGATTCAACTATCTTATTTTGTTTGTTTTAGTCTTAGTTTTTGCCGCCTGCGATAAAGTTGATCCCAATAATTGTGGAGGAGGCCAAATCGTTACTGGAGATACCGTACGTAAATTGTTACTCGAAGATTTTACGGGCCATAAATGCCCCAACTGTCCAACTGCTCACAAAATAATCGAAGATATTCAAAAGGTTTACGGAGACCGTGTAGTAGTGATGGCGATTCATGCGGGATTTTTTGCCAGCACAGGCTCAAGCCCTTATAATTATGATTTTAAAACATCTGATGGCACAGTGATGGATCAATTTTTTGGAGCTTCTTCAGCAGGTTTGCCTAAAGGTGTTGTGAATAGGAGTAAATTTAATGGAGAGTACCTTCTTGAACGAGCCGAATTTGCTACAGCTGTAAGTCTAGTTTTGGATTCGATGCCCGAAAAACCAGAGCTTTATATTACCCTTACGCCAGCGTTTCACAGTGCGGATAGTACCCTTTCGGTTACTGCCAATATTTTGGCATTGAGTGCTTTGCCTGCTGGGAAGTATAATTTGAGTTTGGTGGTGGTAGAGAGCAACATTATTAAAGCTCAAAAAAATGGCAATCCGGAAGTTGGATTGGTAGGCGATATTTTAGACTACAACCATAAACATGTATATCGGGGGGCCATCAATAGTACTTGGGGACAAGAAATTACCGATGGAGCAATTTCGGTAAATCAAACTTTTACCAAAACGTACAATGGCTATAAGATTGGAAGCGATTGGAAGCACGATAATTTAACGATTATTGGGTTTGTTTCCTATGCCGATGGTACCAATGATAAAGTAGTGATTCAAGCGCAATCAGCAGAATTATAGTTTTTTAGGGGTTCATTTTAGTGTTAATAGGTCTTTATGGAAATAGAACAGTATAACGAAGATAGCATTAAGTCACTGGATTGGAAAGATCACATCCGCCTGCGACCTGGGATGTACATTGGAAAATTAGGTGATGGAGCTTCCGCCGACGATGGGGTTTATGTGCTTATTAAAGAGGTAATCGATAATAGTATCGACGAATTTGTGATGGGAAATGGCAAGCAAATTCAGATTTCGATCAAAGACCGAGAGGTGCAAATTCGTGACTATGGCCGTGGAATTCCATTAGGAAAATTGATTGATTGCGTTTCCAAAATCAATACGGGAGCTAAATACGATTCAAAAGTTTTCAAGAAAACAGTAGGATTAAATGGAGTAGGTACCAAGGCAGTTAATGCCTTAAGTGAGCACTTTATTGCTCAAACCTTTAGAGAAGGAGCTTCGAAAAAAGTGACTTACATGCGCGGAGAGTTGGTGAATGAAGAAAACCTTAATGTCCCTGATGCTAAAAATGGTACTCTTATTTCGTTTGTCCCTGATAACGAAATTTTTACGGGTTTCAAATATCGTTTTGAATATATCGAACGGCTTTTATGGAATTATGCCTACTTGAATCGAGGGTTAAGCCTTATGTTCAACAACGAGCGTATAACAAGTAAAAACGGCTTGCACGATCTTCTTGAGCAAAACATTGACGATGAACCTCTTTATCCTATAGTTCATATCGAAGATGAAGATTTTGAGTTTGCATTTACTCATGCCTCAAAGAAATATGGCGAAGAATATTACAGCTTTGTCAATGGTCAACATACCACTCAAGGGGGAACCCACCAAGCGGCCTTTAGGGAAGCTTTTGTGAAAACCATTCGCGAATTTTTCAAGAAGGATTTTGATGCTGCCGATATACGTACTTCTGTGGTGGCAGCGTTGAGTATAAAGGTTCTAGAACCTGTTTTTGAATCTCAAACTAAAACCAAGCTCGGCTCGCAACATATTGAACCTGATGGTCAAACCATAAGAAATTTTATATCTGATGTTGTAAAGCGCAATCTCGATAATTTTCTCCATAAACATGCCGATGTGGCCGAAGCCTTACGACGCAAAATTATGCAGTCGGAGCGTGAACGCAAGGATATGGATGGCATTAAAAAGCTGGCTCGTGAGAGTGCTAAAAAAGCAAGTCTTCACAATAAAAAATTGCGCGATTGTCGTATCCATTACAACACCAATAAAGAGGGAAGGCTTGATAGTACCTTATTTATTACCGAGGGCGATTCTGCTTCGGGGAGCATTACCAAGTCGAGAAATGTAAACACCCAAGCCGTATTTAGTTTAAAGGGAAAACCCCTGAATTCGTATGGATTAAGCAAAAAAATCGTTTACGAAAACGAAGAATTCAATTTGCTTCAAACGGCTTTGAATGTGGAAGAAGATTACGATAATTTGCGATATAACAATATTGTGGTCGCCACTGATGCCGATACCGATGGAATGCATATACGGCTGTTGCTACTTACTTTCTTCCTGCAATTTTACCCTGAATTGGTGAGAGCGGGGCATGTTTATATTCTGCAAACTCCATTATTTCGCGTGCGGAACAAAAAGGAAACTTTTTATTGTTACTCCGAAGAGGAGCGATTAACGGCACTAAGCAAATTGGGTGCAAATCCAGAAATAACCCGTTTCAAGGGATTGGGAGAAATTAGTCCCGATGAGTTCAAACATTTTATTGGGAAATCAATTCGACTCGATCCTGTTATTTTGAATAAAGAATCAAAGATTGATAAAGTGCTATCGTTTTATATGGGCAAAAACACCCCCGAACGTCAGACTTACATCATGGAAAATCTTCGTCAAGAGGGTAAGTTAAACGAGGAAGTAATAAGTAAGTAGGCTATTCCCGAATAATGGTTAAAGTGCCATTTTCGGTAGCCTCTCTGAAGTAGGTTTTATAATCAATTCTCCAGAAGTAAACTCCATCGGCAAGGTTTTCACCATCCCAAGTATTCTTATAATTTTCTGCTTTGAAGACTACAGCACCCCAACGATTGTAAATACGGAGTGTCGATTGCTCAATGCGTTCAATATTTTCGATGTAAAATACATCGTTTTTGCCATCACCATTTGGGGTAATTACATTGGGAACCACAATTTCATCCACAATAACATTGGCGTGGAAAGTTGCTGAATCCACACATCCCTTGTCGGAAGTAACAATCAACCAAACTGGAAAGAATCCATCGGAAGAGTAGGAATGGGAGGGATTTTCCATAATGGAAGTATTGTCGGGCGAATTGGGATCGCCAAAATCCCAAAAAAAGCTATTTCCACTGCCTCCTGATGAGGTGTTCATAAAGTTGATGATGGGATTTTCGATGGTGGTTACTGAAGGTACCAAGTAGAACTCGGCATTGGGCTTAGGCCACACTTTAACAATATTAGGAATGGACGAGAAGCCGGCACAGGTCGATTGAGCGGTGGCAAGAAGGCTAACAGAATAAATGCCAGCACTGTAGGTGTGGATTGGATTTTTAACCATGGAGGTATCTCCGTCGCCCAAATCCCATTCCCATTTAACCGCTCCTGGTCCCGAAAACTCGTTAAAGGTTACTTCTAAGGGTTCACATCCTTCAAATTTATCAGGGAGAAAGCTACTGTAAACTTTTGGGTAAACTTCCACACGAATGGTATCATAAACCGTTGGGCATCCAGAAGCATCAGACAATCCCACAACAAAGTCGGTGGTTTGAGTTGGAAATACATTGCTGCTATCCAAACTGGGGTTTGCAAAAAGACTGGCGGGAGTCCAATTAACGGTGTAAGGCGGAATTCCCATGGTTCCATGTACAAAAACCCAAATACTGTCTTGACAAACTAAGGTATCAGACATCTTGTCAACGAGAACGATGGGATCGTAATCAATTATGGGAATGGTAACGGTATCAATGGTACAGGGGCTGGTTTTGAAAACCAAAGAATAGCTTTCTTGACCCTCAACAGTAGCGTCAGCAAGTGGAGTAAGGTAAATGGATTGTGAAATTTGACCTGCGGGAACAATCACAGTATCTGAGATATAAGGGAAATCGATTCCATTGGTTGCGGTACCAAACATAGTATCCATCAATACATTATAATCGTAAGTGAGAATTTTGGGAAGTTTTACTTGAATTTGAGCGTTGTTGCAGCCTTCAATTCCTTTTTTTATAGCAGAGGGAATGGTAAAGTTGGTGGATACTTGCACGGCATTGGTGCTAAAACTACCTGCTTCTAAAAATACGCCACTGTCTAAAACTCCATCACCAGCATCTGAAATGGCCGCTTTAAAGTGGTAAGTATTGCAAGGGAGCACCTTTGCCCAAGCCGTCATCACTACTGTCATTCCATCGTATTGAATGGTATATCCACCAAAATTATTGACGTAGTAAATGCTGTAATTTGAAATATTCAGATTGTTAATACTCACTGCGGTTCCCCCAGAATTGGGAATGGTGGCCATATTATAGGAAGTGTAATTTCCACCTGCGGGATTGGGTCCGGAGATAAAAAAACCAAACACATCGTTATAACTACTTCCCACATACTCTGGATATTCTTCAGAGCCAAATACGTATTTAAAGCGCACGGTATCAGCAATGGGGACGAAGTCAAATTCTAAAACGCAAGCATCGTTGATGGAGGTAGTAACTAAACTGGCTAAGGTTGGGTCTGAGCCTCCTGTATTATCCAATCCAGCACCTGAAGCAGCGTTGGGTCCAATGGCAAGGTTTGCATTGCCCGAAGTCATCACCACTCCATCCAATAAACCTAAATTGGTAGTTCCTCCATTGCTAAACTTACCAATGGCAATGGGGTCACCAGTATAGGTGATATTACTTACTGTTACGCCATATCCAATAAGAACTTGCTGTACTAGTTGTTGTGGGGTTAAGGTTTGCGAAACCTGCAGTTGGCTTTTGCCAATTAAAGGTATTAACACAAAAAGAATTAGGGGTAAGAATATTCTTTGCATAAAATGGAAATTAAAATGGGAAACCTTATTGCTTTACTATTTTGAGTTGAACAATTTCAAAACGGATTTGCTTTTGATCTTTTGCCCCAGGGGTGTATTTGAGAATTTTAAGGGTGTTACTTTCCTCATTACAATCATAAGTTCGCGTTTCGCCAGCCTTTAATTTGATGGTAACCTCGTATTCGTTTGGTGATGGAATATCACAAGATCTACAGTTTTCACCAATCCAAAGGTTCAATTTATAGGTAACAATCAGGTCATAAGCATTGGAGTTTTCAAACTTAAAAACCTCGTAAATATGTTTCTTGTTGTCGTTGGGACTTTGGCATTCAATTTCTTTGGTCGAAATAGTGACTCCATCTTTTTGCATTAAAGGAATCCATTCTTTAGTAATAGCAAATGATGTGATAAGTGCAAAAAGTATAAAACTGAAAAAAATTGATGTTATCGTTTTCATATTATTGGTTATTGGGTTTGAACAATCAACGAAGTAAAAGTATAAAATGCGGTTCTCAAATATAAGGTCGTAAAACTAAATAATATTTTGACATTAACAAGGCTGATTCTTTAAAAGATAATTCTAATTAATTAAAGATATTGAAAATTGATATCGTTAAATAAATTCAGCGTAAGAGTTAAAAAATGTTTATTTTTGGTTTCTGAAAAATTGCTCTTAGAGTCTATTGACTCTTTTTTTTAAATAAAGTTTTAAAATTCTTTTACATAAATATTTTTTTATGAATACTTTACTACGTACCTTTAGCCTTGTTCTTCTATTTTTGGGTTTAATTTATAGTTCCAATACTTTTGGGCAAACCCTTGATAACGGCAATACCACCAATGGATTGGAATGGGTGGATGGGATGCAAAATCCTGACGCTAATTTTTATGCTATTCAATCATCGTTTGAGCACTATTTTAATGATCGAAAGCGCGAGAAAGGCGACGGTTGGAAAGTTTTTAAGAGGTGGGAGCAACATTGGGAACCACGGGTAAATGCGGATGGGAGTTTTCCTGCGCCCGGCTACCTTCTGCAACAATATGAGGCATTGGGTAATTATGGATTTTTATCCACCACAGGTACTTGGACCCAAAGAGGGCCATTGGCATTGCCTACGAATGGCACAAGTCAACCCAATGGAGTAGGACGCGTGAATGATGTGGCTTTTCATCCCACCAATGCCAATATTATTTGGGCAGGGGCTCCTGCTGGCGGACTTTGGAAAACTGAAAATGGGGGCACCACATGGACTGGCTTAACCGATAATTTACCCACTTTAGGGGTTTCAACGATAGTAATTGATCCCACCAATACCAACATTATGTATATGGGGACAGGCGATCGGGATGGTGGCGATGCTCCAGGATTGGGAGTTTATAAGTCAACCGATGGAGGTGCCACATGGACGGCCTCCAATAGTGGAATCACCACACGTACCGTACATAAATTATTGATCGATCCCACCAATGCCAGCAAGCTCATTGCAGCTACTAATGGAGGCATCTACATGAGTACCAACTCTGGGGTTACTTGGCTGCTGAAATCTAATACCAGTAATTACAAGGATATAGCCTTCAAACCCAGTAATTATGGGATTATTTATGCCACCTCAGCCAGCAGCAGCGGTGCCGCATTTTATCGTTCTATGGACGGGGGTCTTACTTGGACTGCAATATCTACAGGTATTACAAGTACTGGAAGTAGGATGGTTATTGGAGTTACCCCTGCCAACACCAACGTGGTTTATCTTTTGGCAGGAGGGAGCTCAGGTTTAAACGGAATTTATGCTTCAACCAATGGAGGGAGCTCCTTCTCCTTGAAAGCAGATTCACCTAATTTGCTGGGTTACGAAATGGATGGTTCCGATGCCAATAGTCAAGCCTATTATGACTTGGCTATCGCAGTAGATCCTACCAATGCAAATACGCTTTATGTGGGTGGTATCAATATTTGGAAGAGTACCAACGCGGGTACTTCTTGGACCATTACTGCCCATTGGGTAGGTGGTTCTGGGGTGCCTTCTGTTCATGCTGATCAACATTGTTTGGTATTCAGTCCTTCCGGTGTTTTATTTAATGGTAATGATGGCGGAATCTACAAAACCTCAAATGGTGGAACTTCGTGGACCGATTTGTCCTCAGGTTTAGGCGTTTCTCAAATCTATAAAATCGGGCAAAGTGCCCTTTCTCCATCAATTTTAATTGCAGGATTTCAAGATAATGGAACCGCCATCGCCAGTGGAAATGCATGGCAAACCGTAATTGGCGGTGATGGAATGGAATGCCTTATAGATCCCACTAACGATGGTATTTTGTATGGAGCATTGTATTATGGTGATATTCGTCGCTCCACCAATTCTGGAGCAAGTTTCTCCACCATTGCTGATATTGGATCCAATGGAATTAACGAATCAGGCGATTGGGTGACTCCATACTGCTTGCGCGAAGGGGTGTCAACTACGATGTTTGCAGGTTACAAAAACGTATGGCGCTCTACCAACCTTCAAGCACCCAATGCCAGCAATGTAACTTGGACTAAAATCTCGAATTTTACTTCAGGACAAAACCTTGAAGTGCTTGAGAATTCACCAGCCAATAGCGACATTCTTTATGCTAGCCAAGGGGTGAATCTTTATCGCTGCGATAATGCGAATGCAGCATCGCCCACCTGGACTAGTTTAGGCAATGTGGGGTACATCATTACCGATATTGAAGCCCATCCTACCAATGCTAATATTGTTTATTTCACTGCAGGTCAAAATATTTACAAATCCTCTGATAAAGGAGCCACTTGGGCCAGTATCAAAGGAAATTTGCCCAATGTGAATATGAATACCTTAAATTATTATACTCCAACCAATGAAGCCATTTACGTTGGAACTGATTTGGGCGTATTTTATAAAGATGCCAGCATGAGTAGCTGGATCAGTTTTTCATTGGGCTTGCCCGCTGCCATTGAAGTTACAGATTTGGAGATTTATTATAGTGCTAATCCTACTTTAAGTCGCATCAGTGCTTCAACTTATGGTAGGGGAGTTTGGACTTCGGATGTATATATCTTGACCAATACTGCACCTGTGGCTCAGTTTACGGTTTCCACCACTACGCCTTGTGTAGGTTCTGTGACTCAATTTTCTGATTTAAGTTTTCCTTCGGCTACCAGTTGGAGCTGGACCATTACCCCGAGCACCTTCAGTTATACGGGTGGAACCAACGCAACTAGCCCCAATCCAAAAGTTATTTTTAGTGCCACAGGTTCCTACACAGTCGCTTTAACTGCAACCAACGCTTATGGATTTAACACCCTTACCAAAACCAATTACATTACTGTAGGAACGCCCTATAGTTTGCCCAATACCGAAGATTTTGAAGGATTCACAGTAGGTAATCCTGGATTGTGGATTCATGGATGGACCTATGAAAATACAGGAATTTTCAATTGGAGAGCAAATAATGGGACTACACCGACCAGTGGAACAGGCCCTGATAAAGATCATACTATAGGAAATTCGGCAGGAAAATATATTTTTACCGAAGCCAGTTCTCCTGCTGCACCTGGGGATACGGCCAGCCTTATTAGTCCTTGTATCAATATTCCTTCCTCCGGTAGTCCAGCATTGGCATTTTGGTACCACATGTTTGGAAGTGGAATTATGTCGTTGCATGTGGATGTTTTGAGTAATGGAACTTGGACCGACGATGTTTATCTTATCAATGGCCCGCAGCAAGGAAGTTCTACAGCCCCTTGGCTTCAAGCGTTTAAGAGTCTGTCTTCTTATTCAGGGACTACCATAAAAGTGAGATTTAGAGTGGTAAGGGGTAACAACCAACAAGGGGATGTTGCCTTGGATGATATTCAGGTTTATTTGCCTGTAACTCCTGCCAATGACGAGCCATGTGGAGCCTTAACTTTAACTTCTGATACTGTTTGTAATTATACTACTTTCAATAATGTGAATGCCACGCTTTCGGTGGGAGTTGCTCCTCCTGGATGTGGTGGAACCATCGATCAAGATGTTTGGTTTAAAGTTGTTGTGCCCATGGGAGGAAGTGTGGAAATTGATGCAGAACCCGTAATTGGCAGTTTTACTGATGGAGCTATGGCAGTCTATAAAGGGACTTGCAATAATTTGACTTTGGTTTCGTGCAATGATGATTACAATGGAAACGGCAATATGCCTTTCCTTTCGGTTACTAATCAAATTCCTGGTGATACTTTATTTATAAGATTTTGGAAATTTGGAGCAGGAACAGGTCAATTTCAGCTTTGTGTTAAAACCCTTCCCTTTTTCTTGATTAATCCTAAAACTATTAACATTTCCTACGCAGGAGGCAATACCAATTTAAATGTATATACCGCCTCCAATGTGACTTGGTCGGTGAACGATAATGCCAGTTGGTTGAGTGTTAGTCCAACTCTTGGTACAGGCAATGGCATCATCACTTTGACGTATTCCGCTAATTCAGGTTCGCAGCGAACTGCTACCATCACAGGTAGTGCTGCTGGTTTTAATAACCAAGTTATTACTCTAACTCAGCAGTCTTTTGTACATGCTGATTTTACCTTAAATTCGAGTATGGTATGTCAGGGTAGTAGTCTAACTTTTACCAATACTTCTACCAATGGATCTACCTATAAATGGTATCTCAACGGAGT
>DZDC01000258.1 GCA_022736595.1 Draconibacterium orientale
ACTGGAAATACTTCCTGGTTGCAATAGTCAACAGGCTGCAGCAAGCAACAAGCAAAGAAAAAATGGGGACATGGGCAGCGTCAACCGTGCTGCCCGAACTGCTTGCGCTTGACCCTAAAAAACTAAACAGCAAAAGCTTCTGGTACGCAACCGATGATGTTATCAGCCAAGCTGAACTCAAGGATAAACGCAAATTGAAAAAAAATGAAGATGACGATGTTTTTGTTCAAATTAATGATCGTATACTTAAGGATATCGAAAAGGGACTTGTCAAGAACATCATGGATAAATACGATATTGACACAGAAGTTGTCCTTTACGACACGACCAATTTTTTTACTTTTTTTTCGCAAACAAACGAATCGGAACTGGCCCAGGCCGGGCACAACAAAGAGGGACGCAACAACCTCCGCCAAGTAGGTTTGTCTATGTGCGTGGAGCAAAAGCACGGTATCCCATTGTACCATAGGATATATGCAGGAAATAGTCATGACAGCCATACTTTCCATCAAGCCATTTCAGAATTGTTGCTTGCAATAAAGCAGCACACCAAACTATCAAAAGATTGCATCCTGATAATAGATAAGGGGAACAACAGCAAAGGGAATTTTGACAAATTGAAAGGACAGTTGGAATTCATTGGGAGCTTGTCGGTATACGATAATGTAGATTTGGCCGATATCCCTTTAGAAAATTACAACGGATGTTTTCAATCGAAAAAACATCACACTATCCTACGGGATATCCACGGACAGGAATTTAATCTGGTGCTGACCTTCGATGACAAACTATACCGCAAAAACGAACATTCCTTTTTCAACAGCATAGAAAAATTCAAGGAGAAGGCTATGCTAAAATGGAAAGAATTAAAACGGCCCCCAAAACAAGTCCCCAAAAGCATAATAACCATGCTGGGGCAAAGCAGGCACAGAAAGTACCTTGAAGTAAAATACAGCAATGGCCAGCCCATATTTGAATTGGTTGAAGCAGAAGTTCAGAAAAAGAAAAAATATTGGGGAAAACATATACTCTTTAGCAATAATATACAAAACACACCCGAAAAAATAATTGACCTATATGGGGCAAAGGATAAAGTGGAAAAAAGTTTTGGGATACTTAAATCGCCTGATTTAGTGCGTTGGATTCCAATGCGACACTGGACAGATTCAAAAATCAGGGCTTTTGCTTTCACGTGTGTGATTAGCCTTATATTGGTAAGGATAATGGAACTTAAAGCAGGGCGGGCTGATTTAAAAATGAGCCCAAATGTAATAAAACAAGAACTAATGGATTTACAAAAAGTGACAATGATCTATGATGAAAAAACTGCAATCAATAAAATTACAGTAAAGAGTACGATACAAAAAAAACTATGTGAACTATTTAATTTGGAAGCCATAGAACATGAGTTAACCATACAATAGGCCTGCTATAAATCATTTGCTTGCTGTGTTTTACGATTAACTATTCGAACATCTTAGAAGACTCAGGTT
>DZDC01000259.1 GCA_022736595.1 Draconibacterium orientale
TGGCATATTCTTTTTTTGAGGTGCTATGCAAAATACTTTGACAATCTGAAAAAGAAGAAATCGGTGTTTCGAATACCCTTGTTTGAAGCTAAGAACTTTTTAATTTGACCATTGAGGTTTTCAGCTTTTGCGTTGGTTTCCCCATTAGTGAAGTATTCAACAATTTCATCTTCGTTGCTTTCAACAAGAGATTTAAAGTTTGATAATTCATCAATATCAGCATCATCAACATCTTCATACCATTGATATAAATTTTTAAGTGTCTGCAATTGATTTTGCCCGATGTTTTCGTTTGAATACCATGTTCTGAAGCTGCATGTTAAATAAAATGCCGTTTTAATTTCCGGGAATACTTTAAACAATAATTCTGCTCTTTTCATCTGCCAAGGTTTCCATTGTGTTGGAAATTTGTAAAGCAAAAAATGGCTTCTCAAGAGCAATTCATTAGGCGTTTCGCCGTTTGCAAGTCTGTCTTCTTTGTAAATAAATTTCTTTGGTGTAAACTGTAGATGGTTTTTTTCGCAATCAATAAGGCGTTGTTTTTCTGATTCTTTAAACTCCTGATGGGTTTTTCTTCTTTGTTCAAGAAGTTTTTGCCGGAATCGGATTCTGACAGCTTGCATTGCATCGAGCAAGTTGTTGATAACGTGAAATTTGTCTGCTATCTGAATCGCATTTGGCATAACTTCCTCGCTGAGCCGGGCATAGCAACCAGCCATATCACGGGTTATTCGTTTCACTTGTGATAATCTATCGAGTAACGGCTCTACAGCTTGTTTTAAATAGTCTGATTTTGTTGTCCCGGCACAGAATGCTATTTTCCCAGTTTCTCTGTTTGAAAGGATTGTGTAATACTGCTCTCCAATCATTTTTTCATCAATGCCCATATTTGCCCCAATGTTTTCTGGTTGGAGAATAGGAACTTCTATATTCGTTTGCCCATGCGCTGTCTCCACTTTAATGTCGTGCTCATGGATATGACCTGCACCATCAGGTTCAAAGCCGCTCAAATTATTCTTGTACCAATTGTGTAATGTTTTTGCATCAACACCCATTATCTCTGCAAACACGGAGATATTCGTCAGGTGTGTGTCCATGTACTTCTTTTAAAAAAGCAGCAAATTCTTTCGTTGCTTTTATTCCTGGATGATTGAATTGATACGAATTACTATAGTGTTCATCTTCCCCTGATAACTTCCATCTACGCCTTTTTATTACTAAATAAGTAGGTGTTCCCTTTATCGGAAAACTTAATAACGATAATGGATTGCAGAAACCATCCAATACCACATATCGACCCTTAATTTCTTCAGGTATCAATTCCTTCTTCTCTAAAAGTATTATTTCAACCTGAGTTGGGCTCTCTTTAACCTCTGAAACTTCAAAACTTTCAAGGATCTCTGCCGGAACTATTAAACTGATTATTTTGTCCATGCTTCTTTTTGAGCTTTTATACGTGGCACCTCAAAAAAAGATATAGCC
>DZDC01000121.1 GCA_022736595.1 Draconibacterium orientale
ATTATACCAATTTGTAATTATATTTTAGTCCAAACTAAAATATAATTTTACAATGGTCAATGCCGATATGCATCATCGGTATTAGCCGAAATGAGCATCATTAATAAAACACCCATTGGAATAACATTATTTTAATGGGAATTCCATCTAACCTTAGCGTAAAAAAGAATCAAAAAAAACAGATGAAATTGAACTATGTTGAATGCATCATCGGTATTATTTATTGACAAATAGCTGTAGTTTAGCTTTGTTAAAATAATAGTGAAAGTATTATTTTTTTAACTAAATTTGCCTTTGTGAAATCGCAGTATGCTACTTTAAAGGTTTTTACTTATTTGCCTTGTGATAGCAATGCATAGCGTAATTAAGTTTTTTTTTGATAGGTACAAGACTGTAAAGGCAGAGGCTGTGAATTAGGTTATTTAATTTAATAGGAAACATTTTAGAAATTTATATATGAAATCCATTTTTTTACTTTTAGTGGGGTTAACCCTAAGTTTTGGATTGTACTCCCAGTCCAAGCCCAAGGTGGCATTGGTTCTTAGTGGGGGCGGTGCCAAAGGAATAGCTCATATTGGAGTAATTCGAGTGTTGGAAAGTAGAGGCATAAAACCCGATATGATTTTGGGTACCAGCATGGGCTCCTTGGTGGGTGGATTGTATGCCCTGGGCTATACTCCTGATCAGATGGAGGATTTTGTAGGAAATGCCAATTGGGATTTTTTGCTTAACGACATGGTTCCCCGCGAAAATTTTAAAACCGGACAGGGTATAAAGGACAAAAACACTTTGCTTAGTTTACCCTTAAATGGCATTAAACCCCTAATGGTGAGCGGAATGTACGGTGGTCAAAATGTGCTTACCATCATCGAAATTCTCACGCGCAATTACAATCGTCCCATGGATTTTGATAGTTTCCCTACTCCTTTTCGTTGTATTGGAACCAATATCGAAGATGGTTCCATGATGGTGTTTGAAAGCGGTCGCATTTCGGATGCCATGCGTGCCAGCATGAGCATTCCCTCTGTTTTTGCTCCTTATCCCATCAATGGTCAGCTTTATGTGGATGGTGGTTTGGTCAATAATTTTCCTACGGATATCGCAAAGCAAATGGGTGCCGACATCATTATTGGCGTGGATGTGGGTGCCGAGCTTTACAAAAAGGAAGAAATAACGAGTGTGCTTCAAATCTTGGATCAAACAGCCAGCTTCAACAATGCCAGAGTGGCCGAAAAAAACAAAACCTTCTGCGACATCTACATCCGCCCCGATATCAGTGGCATCAGCGCCTTGGCCTTCGATGAAACCGATAGCATTGTGAGTCGTGGTTTTGTGGCTGCCACAAATGCCCTTCCTTCCATCGATTCTGTTTTTTCTCGCTATAATCTTACTCCCATTCTCGATACCACGCCTCGTAATACGGAAATCAAAATCGAAGATATTAGCATTAAAATGCAATCGATTCATGTAAAGCATCACAAGCCTGCAAAAAAAATGGCCCTGGGTAAATTGGGTTTTGAAACTCCTTCAACCATTTCAGAATCACAACTTAGCAACAATGTCAATCGCCTTTTTGGAAGTGCCTATTTTGAAGATATTAGCCTTACTTTCTTTCCCACTGATACCGCTTTTAATTTGGAAGTTGCTTTGAAAGAAAAGCAGACCGACGATTTTGGAATTGGAATGCGCTACGACTTTGTGTATGGGGTTAACGTGCTCATTAAAGCCAATTTCAGAAATCTATTGCATTATGGGTCACTATCTGAGTTAAGTGCCATTGTGGGGCAGGCACCTCAGGTCAGAGTCCGTTTCACCACCGATAACGGTAAAAAAATATCACTTGGGACCTCCTTCAATTGGGATAATTTTAATGCCTATGGATACTTAAATCATAAGAATATTGGTAAATACAATTTTAGCCGCTACTATTGGGATGTATTTGCCCATACGATTATTCGAAACAACAATCGCATTATCTTAGGTGTGGAATACAGTATGTTTGGAATTTCAAGTAGCGATTTCCTTACCGAATTAGATAAAACTTACATGCCTTATATTTCTGGATATTTGTCGTATATCAGAGACTCCTACGACAATGCTTATTTCCCTACCAAAGGAACCAAACATAAATTTAGAACCGATTTAATAGTGCAGGAAGATGGCTCTATCCTCTCCACCGCATGGTTTAGAAAAGAGAATGCCTTTAAACTTTCGAAGAAATGGGTTTTAAAATCCAATCTTTTCCTAGGAATAGGTTCTCAAGGTGTGGATACAACACTTTTCGTCTATTGGACGGGGGGCGTATCTCAAAATCGGGTGGCTTGGTACAACAGCTTCCCCGGACTTCGTCATTTGGAAGTGGGGAAAAGAAATATTGCCTTACTCAGCTTAACCCCTCGCTGGAACTTCTATGGTAGGCACTATTTAAGCATGGAAGTTGCTGCCACCATACTGGATAACAAAACTCAACAAATGGTGGTAAACCCCGAATTGTTTTATGCAGGTTTTAATTTCAAATATAGCTACAACAGCATGCTTGGTCCCTTGGAAATCTCTGCCGACTACAGTCCCCAGTTCAATGCATGGGATTACTTTATTAGCCTGGGATACTGGTTCTAAATACCGAAAGCTTTCGGGTTGATTTTTCTTCTTAGGAATTCAATTTTAAGCCCGATGGCCTAAGGCTCTTTTTTAAATGTAATGATACTTCGGCGTGAGCTCAGCTTGCACTGAGTGGCCACCACTGAGCTTGCCGATGTGTTTCGACGGGTTTAACGGATGTTGAACAAATCTTGTCCGACTTAAAGCATAAATTATTTTTTGAAACCTACTTAAATCAAAACTCATGATAACCGAAATATCGATCGAAAATCTGAAATGCCACGGTTGTGCCAATACCATCATAAAATCCATCAAGGGTTTTGTGGAGGTCAGCGATGTTACTGTGGATATAGAGCAGCATAAAGTAATCATCACCCATACCGCCACGGATGTCACGCCTTTTAAAAACAAACTTGCTCAGCTTGGCTATCCCGAATGGGGCGATAATTCAACCTTACTCCAAGTGAAGAGCTATGTGAGCTGTGCCATAGGACGCATCACCAAAGCCGATTAGCATTACATTTTAAATTCTAAATTACTTAATCATTTTTGCTTATTCTAAATTCTAACCTTAATTAAATGAAAAAACTGTTTTTACTTTTTAGTTTGTTTATTTCGTTTACTCTGTTTGCTCAAAATCAGGGTGATACCGTTTGGGTTTCGACTTTCAATTACAGTCAAACCTATGGAATTAACCAATGGTCGCCCGGCATTCGCGATAGCGTAATTCAATTTCCCAACAATAGTGGTGTGAGCTATTCTAAGATTTTAATGTACTATAACATTCGTTGTAAAGATGGATTGGTATCGCCACCTGTTACTGGTCAAACCAATATTGGTTGCGGTGAGTGGGACGTCAATTGTCATACTTATATCCACGATTCGTCACGGGTCGATTCGGTACTCAATACCACTGCTAAGTACTGGATTTCTAATTTTACAGGTACTTCTTTTGCCTACCGCACCTTGCCCATGAATTCCATTTACCGACATTTCTTAAAAAATGTGGTGGTGGATAGCACCCTAGCTGATACGGTTTTTCAAACCACAGGGACACAAATTGGATCCGCTTTTACACCCAACCAAACCCTTGACGCCAAACATCAATACCTTTTTACACAAGCTGAATTGTCCGCCTTGGGAGTTACTGCTGGGAATCTTTCAGGGATTACCCTTTATGCCGATACTGCCAACGGTCAATTGCGGATGTTTAGAATTAAAATTAAACCTACATCGCTTACCGTGCTTTCAGATTCAATGCCTGAGTTGAGCAATTTTACCGAATGTTTTTTCAATACAACAGCTTTGAGCACTGGAGCCAATCGCTTTCAGTTTTATAATCCTTTTGTATGGAATGGAACCGACAATCTTTTGGTGGAGTTGAGCTATTCAAATCAGCAATCGCTGAGCGGCGTCAACTGGACTGTGCAACCCACAACCTTTAACTCAGTTTTAGCCGCTACAGACAATAATGCCTTTGTTTTTAACGGTTCCAATTACGTTAGAACAGTAAATTTTAAAGGCGTGCCCGGAAGCAAAGCTCGAACCATAGAAGCTTGGATTAAGACCAAAGCCGTAAATGGCGATCTTATTAGCTGGGGAAAAAATGAAGCAGGTAAGAAATGGATTTTTAGTATCAATGCCACGGGTTGTTTAAGAGTAGAGGTGAATGGAGGATATTCTTTTGGAAATCAACCCGTGAACGATGGTCAATGGCACCATGTGGCCATGGTACTTACAGGTACTGATATGGCGAGTGCTCGGTTGTACATCGATGGCGTGATGCAAACGGGACTTACGGTATTAAATATTGTTGTAAACTCCGATACATCAGGAGTCAATTGTGTACTCAGTCAAGGCTTTCACAGTCGCTTTTTCAAAGGCGAAATGGACGAAATTCGGGTTTGGGACACCGCTTTAAGTAGCGCCACTCTTCTGAAATGGATGCGGGGAGTGCCCGATGCCAGCCATCCTCAATTCAGTCATTTGCAACTGTATTATAAATTTAACGATAACGGAGGAACCTCGGTGCAAGACTTTAGCGGTAATAATCGAGTAGCTACCATTAATTCAGCCAGTCTTTGGTCAACCACGAAAGGAAGTCAACTCTTTAACTCATTTACAGCCAATTCTCAAAGATTAAAGATGGGCTTCATCAAAGGTCAATATTTGCAAACGGTATCCAACGACACCCTTTTCGATTCCATTCCATTGACTCCCAATCAACTTATAGAATATCAAATTATCAGTCATAGTGGTTCCCTGCAATCTGATGTGGTAAGCCTAGTTACCGATACTTTGGTGTGGGCAGCAGGGCAAGAATTTACTTACCATGGAAACACCAACGCCATTGTGGATTCGGTGTATAAACCCGCCGAGCAAACCGTTACCATGTCGCAATTGGCCTATTACGGAAGGTATCCCATGAAGTTTGAAATCATGTCGTTTGTAACGCCTTATGGAATCAACTTAGATTTAGGCCCTAATGGCAAAACCTGGACTTTTGATGTTACCGATTTTGCTCCAGTTTTAAAGGGAATCAAACGAATGACCGTCGCAGAGGGCGGACAATGGATGGAAGATATGGATATTCGCTTTGCTTTTATTGTAGGTACACCCACTCGTGAAGTGCTTGATGTTAGACAAATATGGCGTTCGGCAAGCAAAAGCTATGCAGATATTATTGCCGATAAAGTTTTTGAAAAAAGACAATTCAAATTTCGACCCGATGCCAACGCTTTTATGGTGAAATCTGTAATCTCAGGTCACGGTCAAGAAGGGGAGTTTATTCCTCAAACCCATCTTTTCAATGTCAACGAAGGGACTTCGGAGTTTTCGTGGCAAGTATGGAAAGAATGTGCCAATAATCCAATTTTCCCACAAGGAGGCACCTGGATTTACGACCGCGCAGGCTGGTGCCCGGGTGCACCCACCTTTTGCCAAGAAATGGACATCACTTCTCTGGTTAGTCCGGGTCAAAACCATTGGCTCGATTATTCGGTCAGTTCGGCCTCCGGGGCTTCTAATTATTTTGTTAGCAATCAGTTGGTGAGCTACAGTAGCCCCAATTACAACCTCGATGCCTCCCTGATCGACATTGCCGCACCCACCGATAAAGTGGAATATTCCCGTGCCAATATGATTTGCACACAACCCACTATTAAAGTTCAAAATACAGGTACTACGGCACTTACATCCATAAAAATTAAATATTGGATTAACAATAGCACCCAACCCAACTTCTACACTTGGACGGGTTCTATTGCGTTCATGCAAAAGCAAACCATCAGTTTGCCCTCTGATGCGCAGCTTTGGAATTCGCTCAAACCCAACGGCAATGTTTTCCATGCCCAATTGGTTGAAGCCAATGGAGCAATGGATCAAAATAGTTATAACAATTTATATCACTCCATATTTAGTATTCCCGATGTGATTCCTTCAAAGTTTATCATCATGCTTTACACCAATAGTGCTCCAGGTGAAACTTCATATCGCATTGTCAATGAATGGGGAACCACTTTGTTTACAAAAAATAATTTCGCAGCCAAGAAAATCCATCGCGATACTTTTAACCTTGGCGTGGGATGTTATCAGTTGATTGTGGAAGATTCTGACGACGACGGACTTTCGTTTTTTGCCAATTCCGATGGTAACGGATACATCAATATTCGCAGAATCAATAATGCTATTGTTAAATCTTTTGAACCCGATTTTGGCAAAAGCATTGTGTACAACTTTACGGTAGATTATCCTTTGGCCTACGAAACTTTAAATCCACCTTTGAAGGCAACTCTGTTTCCCAATCCAAGTACCGGAGTTTTCAATTTGAAATTTAATCCTGAGGCGTTGTCCTATTCTGTGGTGAGTCCTGAAGGAAAGATCTTGTTTTCAAACGTTTTTGATACTCCTAACTCGGGCAAATATCGGCTCGATCTTTCAGATTATCCCGACGGACTTTATATGGTACGGATAAAATATTCTCAAGGCGAAGAATTGCTAAAAGTGATGAAAACCAATTAGGTCGCTCAAAATATTTCCATCTTACTTTTCTTAATCCTGCTCTAAGGAGAGGAAAA
>DZDC01000122.1 GCA_022736595.1 Draconibacterium orientale
AGGCCATTAAAAAGCAAATAACACAACAACTCGGACATGACCCATCGGCGAGTGATGCCTATGTGAATATAATTAATGAAAGGCATTTTGACCGACTTATATCACTGGTTGATTCCAATAAAATAATCTTTGGGGGCGAAAACGACAGAAATAAAAAATACTTGGCTCCCACCTTACTTTTTCCTTCAAGTTTTTCGGATAAAGTAATGGAAGATGAAATCTTTGGCCCACTCCTACCCATCATTGAGTTTGATAATCTGGAAGAGGTCATCCAAATGGTTAAGTCAAAACCTAGGCCCTTAGCCCTTTATGTTTTTACGAATTCTAAAAAATATAGTAAAAAAATCCTTTCAGAAATTAGTTTTGGAGGTGGCGCTATCAACGATACTATTATGCACCTTACGAATGCCCATTTACCTTTTGGAGGTGTCGGAAATTCTGGTATGGGCAATTATCATGGGAAATTTGGTTTCGATACTTTCACCCACTACAAATCTATTTTACATAAAACCACTTTGTTTGAACCTCCAATAAAATATCCTCCCTATAAATCTTGGAAATTAAAACTCATCAAACTATTAATGGGTTAAAAAAAACAGGCCGAAACCTGCTTTTAACACGAGAGAAAAAATCTTTGGATTAATCCTTTAGGTTTAATCGAAAGGAACCACACCTGCCCTCTTAACCTCGAAGGTGGTGTCGCCATTTACTACCTTTATGCGGTCGTAAAATCTTGCTTGGTATTCGTATTTACCATTTACTAAAATTCCGACAGAAAACTGCATGCTATTACTAACATCCTCAGTAAATGTGGCATACAAATATACGGGTGCGCCTTGCTCCATTTCAAAGGTTTTTATCACTTTTCCACCAACAGGAGTGACGGTTTCCTTTACACTTTGACCCTCAGCATTGATGTAAACGATGGTAAAGGGATCGTGTAAATCGCGCACATAATAATCTACTTTCTTTGTTTCCAATTCCTTCTCACAACTCACTAAGGCTGCAAGAAAAAGTATAAGTAAAAAGCTATATTTTTTCATTTTCTAAAGTTTTACAAGTTAAAAATCATGTTAACATACACAACTCGGCCTGGCTCATAAAGTCGCGTATTGGTACCCAACACCCTACGATTTAAGTGCTCATAATAAGGAGTATCGAGCAAATTGTCGGCCCCGAGTACCAATGTGAAATAACTGCTATGCTTGTAGGCCAAGCTGAAGTTCAACAAACTAAAGGAAGGCGTTGTCAATTCTTCCATGGAGGCTGACACTCTATTTTGATTCATACTATGACGAAAATGCAATTTAGGAATCACTTTCCCATGAAGCAATTTATAAGAAAGGGTCATATTGAAATTCATGGGTGGAATTTCGCCAAGGGGATCATTTTTAACGATATCAAAACCGGTAACTTTTCCTGTAGCATCAAACTTCATAACTTCTGCTTCATTCAAAGTGCCTTGAGTATAAGCTAATGAAGCACTAACTTTCCAGGGATATTGCTCTGGAGTAGCCAAGCCAAGTTCAAATCCAAAAAGATTGGCTGTCCCAATGTTATTGAATTCTTTTACTCCTAATACAGTGTTGGTCAATGGTTTTTGAACGGCAGGCGCCACAAATGTTCCGCCGATATAATCTTTAATGATTGAATAAAAAGCGGTAAATTCTAAAGCTCCTAATTTAGGATTGTGATATTTAACTACAAAATCCAATTCATGATTTACTTCTGGTTTTAAATTTGGATTGCCGAGATATTCATAATTATCAAAACCTGTGGGTAACAAAATGATAAAACGCTCAAGCATATCAGGACTTCTCACCCCTCTTCCAAAGGTCATTCCTAAAGATAATTGATCTGAAATTTGACGAGTTACCCCAATATTAGCACTCACGTTGGTGTAGTTGGATATCGTACTATCAGCATCGATGCCAATAAGTTCACTATTAGTACTACTTAGAAGAGAAATAGAATCAGATTGAGCATGGTTCATATCCAATCGGGCTGCACCCACAAATTCCCACAAATCAAGATGATAACGGTATTCACCAAAGAAACCAAAATTACTCATTTGGGCATTATTCCAAAGATTTTCAATCTTCACTGGTACTTTCCCATTCGTTGGATATTGACCTATCATGGTTTTAACCCGGTCTCCATCTTTATTGATTTGATACATATCCGTTCCTACAAAAAGATGACCCTTGGAGTCAAAATTTAAACCCGCTTCTGCACGATATCCATATCTTATGGCATCAATTTGAGCAACAGCTATAGATGTATCACTAATGCCACGTTCTTTATTATCCATGGTGTGGTCTATTGAGGTATAATATCCTTTAATATCTATTGATTCAATGATATTACTGATATTTTTTCCTTTATAATCTACGGAGTATTGCTTGGTAAAATCAGCACGTTCGTCCATTGAAAGAGCAGCAAAAGCTAAGTTTTTTGCATAAAAATCAGAGTAGGAAAATATCACTTCATGATTTTTAGCCAAGGCCACACCTAGTTTAGCATTATATCCATACTTGCTAAAATGGGAGGGAACCGTATTACCATCTCCATCGGTATAGTTACCATAGGTAGAATTATTGGTGGTTAATGAAAAGTAAACACGCTTGTTACCACCATAAAGAGCAAAGTGTTGCCTCCAACCATCCCAATTGGACTCATAACCAATATTTGCCTTGCCATGAATTTGAAATTTTTCAAAGGGTTTTGGTCCGGGTGTAATCATATTCACTACACCTCCCATAACCTCTCCATACCTAAGAGCAAAAGGACCTTTATAAACTTCGATGGCTTCAATATCACCAGCTTCAACGTGAGAAGTGGTAGGATCCATACGATTGGGGCAACCGCCTTCCATTCGTAACCCATTGTCAACTTGCACATTTAATTGCGAGAACTTAAATCCTCTGATCACAGGATCAAGATTTGCACCTCCTTTACGCACCGCATAAAGGTTTGGAATTTCACGTAAATAATCACCCACATCCCTAACAGGTCGCTGCTCTATTTGAGCTTCTTTGATTACTACTTTTGAATAAGCGTGATTTTTAATCTTATCGTCCCTAATCTCTACTGCTAGTAATTCCTTAATATCTAATGTCATTTTTGCATCCACAACCTGTACCGAATTATCCTTTAACTCAACAACTTTTGTGTAAGTAGAATAACCAACAAATTTAAATTGAATTTGATAAGTTCCAGGCTTTAATTCGGTGATTAAGTATTCCCCTTTTGCATCTGTCGTGGTTCCCAATAAACTCCCCACTATCACCACTGCAACGTTTTGCATGGGCAGATTGTTTTCAGATTCTACCACTTTGCCTTTGATGCTACCAGATTGACCATAACCAACCAAGGCAAGCAATAAAAATAAACTAGTGTACAAATGTTTCATTTATTTAACATATTTTTAAGTTAATAATAGACTTATGACAACTAAAGCCATTAAAAGGTTGGCAAATGTAGCAATATTTTTATAGTTGTTAATTATTTCTTAATTTTTTGATTTAACAAAAAAGGTCGATTTTTCAATCGACCTTTTTATATCATAAAGATAAGTATCTTAATAACTTCCGATGGGGCTACCCACGCGAGTCATAGCGCAACGGAAACCAATATAATCTGTTGACTGACGTTCGTCGAGGAATCTACGAGTACCTGGGCTTAACCAGAACGTTCCATCTCTCCAGCTTCCACCTTTAAATACTCGAGCATTATCGTTGATCAAAGAGGTTTTAGTATAATCATACATTTTATTAGTACCTTCACCTTTATCATCTCGCCAATTGTTCCAGTCGTTAGTTGAGTTGTAATTGGAAGCAAAATCACCGTCAAGGTAGTTAATATTATTTGATTTACGATAATTTCTACGTTCGAGGTTTTCTTCAATACTTACATTACGCATCCTAAGTTCACCAGGCTGTGCTATAATAAAATTTGAAATTCCTTTAGCAATTTGAGGTGCTATTTCAATGGTTTCAGAAGGGTTACCATAAAGTTTATCTTCAAGTAATTCAGTCATTGCCTCACTAGCCTCGTCATATTTACGTTCTTCATTTAGTTTCATAACTGCATCAATTCCATTAATCAAATCATCACGCAATTTTTCTTCATCTGCATTATAGGCATAGGTAGGATTATCAAAGAAGCCGGATTTTTCCTCATTTTGCAACCACTTTCTAATTCCGTCATAATCATAAACAGTGTTATAAAGTTTATCAGCTATGGCGCCAGTGTTATCACGCACATAGGTTTTAAATACGTTACCACGGAAAGGATTAAGATCATCAATATCTTCAAAACTCAAAGGGCGGTAAACATCCATTACCCATTCAGCCACATTACCAGCCATATTATAAAGACCGTAATCGTTGGGCCAATAAGCATAAACAGGAGCAGTAACAAAAGCAGCATCATTAAGGTTTCCGGCAGTACCCATATAATCGCCACGACCTCTACGGAAGTTGGCCACCATATCACCATAATTTCCATCGGCATCGGTACGGGTAATATGACCATTCCATGGATACAGTCTACGTTCTACAACACGTTCGTAAACGGTATTTCCAATAAGGCCAAGGGCTGCAAATTCCCATTCAGCTTCGGTGGGCAGGCGATACTTGGGAAGAAGTATTCCATCTTCCATGCGAGCTCTGCGATATCCACTGCTATTTGGTGCAATATCTACCAATTGATGTTCAGTTTCTTCTCCAATACCTTGAATGGCAGGTACCAAATAGGCTTCAGTATTAAAATGGTTGTCGCTGGTAGGTGATTCTTGAAAATTGAGTACACCAATTTCAACCAAAATAAATTCATTTACACGGTCAGTACGCCAAGCACAATAATCACGAGCTTGCAACCAATTGACACCCACTACAGGATAATCACGGTAGGCAGGGTGACGCAAATAATATTCAACCATAGGCTCGTTGTAACCCAATTTGGTTCTCCAAACCAAAGTATCAGGCAAGGCTTTTTGAATGATTCGAGGATTTTCATCGGCATACACTCGGTTGAGCCAATGCATATATTCGAGATAATCAAGATTACGCACCTCGGTCATATCCATATAAAAGGAGGGTACAGTTACTCTTCGGGGTTGATTGTTCCAATCATAATTGATATCTTGTTCGGTTCTACCCATTACGAAGGTACCACCCTCGATTAAAACCAATCCTGGGCCAGTTTCTTGTTCTTCATAAGGAACTACATCGAATCCTCCATTACCTGGATCGTTATAGGCCCATCCAGTGGTAGGAGATTGTTCAGAGCCACAGGAGCTGAAAACCATTGCTATTCCTAACAAAGCTCCAAAAACAAAAAGATTTTTACGGTGTGTCATATTGATATTGTTTTTGTTTATTAAAATGAGGGGCAATCTATTGCATGTATTTTTCGTCGTTTTTTAGGACAGTTGAAATCCAAAGCACAGGAAATTTCATGGGCTCCACCAGAAGCGGTACCCAGTTGAGATACGGTAATATCATAACTATAACCAAATCGGAATTTATCGTATTCAAAACCAGCTTGAAGAATTACGGCATCAGATCCTTCAAAAAATTGTCGATACCAAATCCCTAAAATGATAGGTGCTTTTTTGAAATAGGCACCATAGTTAATTAGGTGAAAGGGCCCTTGCTGCATAAAAACTATATTGGGAGAGATGGTTGGATCTCCTGGTCTAACTCGTTTTCCTTTAACCAAGGGAATCATATATCCAATATGGGTTGTAAATCTCATTGGTAGGTAGTTTTCGCCATTTTCAGTAAATGCTGTATTAACTGGAACAACATGATGAGCAGCAAACCCACCATAGAAACGGTCGGAATATACCAAGACACCGCTACTAAAATCAACATTCATAATAGAATAATAGCCATCAGTTGGACGCTTCTCATTGGTAATATTTGAAAAACCCCACTTAGAATCAATTTGATCCCCCCAAGTAAGTTTATCCCAATCTAAAGTTTTTTGAAAGAAACTGGCTTGCAAACCAGCTTTAAGGAACCACTTATTGCTTAATCTAATACGTGCTGAATAAATTAATGAGGCAGTATTGGTGGTTAAAACACCTTGTCCAGCACGATCTGAGGTGACAAGTACACCTAAACCACCTCCTATAGCGTCAATGTGCATATCGAAACTGGCATTGTAAGTGACATAGCTTCCAGGAATAGCAGGCCATTGATTTCTGTAATTCATAACCACACGTGGGCAAACCTTAGCCCCTGCAAATGCAGGGTTTAAGTACAACGGATTTGCAAAAAACTGTGAAAACACAGCATCTTGACTCGAAGCACTATAAGTGCTTAAAACCGCCATCAGTGCTACTAAAATAAATCTTTGCATCCGTTTAATCATACCTGAAATTTTCGAGTCACAATAATACAAATATTTTTTAATGCTAAAACAACAATAATAAACCAATTTCATATTGCGAAAATGACTATGTTTAACTGATTTTTCCCCGTAATGTTACAAGGGAGACTCAATTTTTATAATCTCATTTATACCTTCTGCTTCACAACGTAAACAAATCTCGTTAAATTGTATTGACTATCAATTTTTGATAATCTTTATCAATTGTATAAATTTTAATTTTGCAAACAATATTTAAAGCATCCAAGTGTTATTTAGTCTA
>DZDC01000123.1 GCA_022736595.1 Draconibacterium orientale
ATCGGTGCTAAGAAGTTGAAATTTTTGCTGATAAATCAAACTCAAACTTTGGTCGGGATTGGCCATGATATTGCTATCGCCAAAAAGATCGCCCACATCGATGCTGCTGGTGATCAGCGGTGTTAGCAATTCTGTATCCCAACTGGCATCAAATTTTCGGCAGCCTCCCATCCAAAGGAGGAGCAAAAGAGCCCAAGCCTGAAAAATTGATTTTGTTATAGAGGTCATTTTGTTAATCTATAACTTGTATCAGATTGCTGTGATTGAAATAGATTTCTTTACTTTCCGGAAAGGCGCTGTTGAGCAACCAGTTGCTAAGGTCTTTTAAAAGAATATCACTTACGACGCCTTGTATTTCATATTCCTCAGGGTAAGATTTGATGCTTCCCGGCATCATTAGATGGTTGAGCTCGTGGTACAAAATAAAGTCAACTTTTTGCATGTTTTTTAAGCTGTTATGCCACAATTCCAAATCTTTAGAGCTAACTTGGTAATCGCGTCCTCCTTGCAAAAAGAGCATAGGTTTATTGAGGTTTTGAGCTATTTGAATCACATCGTATTTCATCATGCTAAGCCAGTAAGTGGTGTCGTTAATGAGAGGTAATGGTTTTATTTTGCCTTTGGCCAAATCTTTTTCAAGGTTTTTTACATTTTTAGCTTCCTTTTTAATTTTCTTAATTTCTTTGCGCTCTTCACGTGTCAATCCTGCCTGTGCAAAGAGGTATTGGTATTGTTCAACTATCAAATCTTCCAGCGGTCTTGAATTTCCGGCTAATGAAACGCCACCGGAGAAAAGGTCGGATTGAGAGATAATTACGGGCATAAAATGTCCTCCGAGGCTGTGTCCCACCACGAAAATGGGAATATTCTTCAGACTATCGATGTTGCGAAGAAAGGCGGCGGCTGCAATGGCATCAGAAATCACTACATCTTCCATTGTGGAAGTGATTTTAATCTTGGAATTTCTACTCGCCAAATAGGTGCGCTTGTCGTAGCGAATGCTTGCAATTCCTTGAGTAGCTAAGGTATGGGCTATTTGCGCAAAAATCTTGTTGGGGCCGATGGTTTCATCCATATCATTGGGTCCACTGCCATGCACTAATACCACTAGGGCTTTGATGGCTTGACCTTTTGGGAGCGTTATTTTTGCGGGAAACTCAATGTCGTCGTTGATGAAACTTACTTTTTTTTCTTTGAGAAACTCCGACTCCATTTCCTCCACTTCTGCAAGGTTTCGCTTACGAGGGACGAAAAAGATACCCCCAATTTTATTGTCGGAAGTTAATGTTAATCGGTAAGTGATTTGTCCTTTGTGAAATTTCAATACGCTTTCCACCAGCAGGTATTCGTTGTAAGGGTAGGTATAGGTGGTGTCGATGGATTCCAAGGGGCCTAGATTTTCGGTAAGGCTGTTCCAAATTTCTTTCAACTCTTTTTCGCCCACTCGACTTGAAACTTCCTCAGTAAAATAATCGACCAAGAGTTTAGCACTGTCATTTTGCATCCATTGAATGGATTTTTTGGCCAAGATTATGCTTTTTTCAGGATCCTGAGCTTGAAGCCCAAAGGTTGAAATTAGGGTAAGTGCTACCAATAAAAAGCGGGTAAAGCTGTAATTTAGATTTTTAATAGTCATATTTTTCTCTCCATCTTTCGCGAAGCCAAGTTTGAATTTGTTGCTCGCGGGCGTTTTTGCCTGGTTTATAAAAGGTTGTACCACTGATGTTTTGTGGTAAATATTCTAAGTCAGTAAAATTGTTTTCGAAGTCGTGTGCATAAGCATAATCTTTTCCGTAATCCAGTTTTTTCATCAAGGCTGTGGGTGCATTACGCAGATGCAAAGGAACGGATAAGTCGCCGGTTTCCTTCACCAATTTTTGAGCTTTTTTGATGGCCATGTAGGAGGCATTGCTTTTGGGTGAGGTGGCCAAATAAATGGCGGTTTGCGATAGCAAAATTCTTCCCTCAGGCATTCCAATTTTGGTAATGGCATCAAAGCACGCGTTGGCAAGCAGCAGAGCATTGGGGTTAGCATTTCCAATGTCTTCGGAGCTTAGGATGAGCATACGACGAGCAATAAATTTGGGGTCTTCGCCTCCTTCGATCATGCGCGCTAAATAATACACGGCTGCATTGGGGTCGCTTCCTCGAATGGATTTGATGAAAGCGGATACCAAATCGTAATGTTGCTCGCCTGATTTGTCGTAGAGGGCCATATTTTGTTGCAACTGCATTAGCACCTTTGCGTTGGTGATGTGAATTTCGTTCGACTCAAGAATGCTAAGTTGTCGCGAAATAAGTTCAATGGCGTTTAATAATTTGCGAGCATCGCCTCCCGAGAATCGAAAAAGGGCCTCACTTTCATCCATAAAAATGGGACGCTGGAGCTCCTCTTCCATGGAGTGGATACCACTGGCGGCAAGCCTTTGAAGTTCATCTAATTCCAATGGTTTTAAAAGATACACATTGCAGCGCGATAGGAGCGGGCTGATGACTTCAAAACTTGGGTTTTCGGTAGTAGCGCCAATAAGACGCACCAAACCTTGTTCTACCGCAGCCAGAAGGCTATCTTGTTGCGATTTGCTAAAACGATGGATTTCGTCGATAAACAAGATGGCTTGCAATGGCGACATTTTGGCTTGATGCAATACCTCTCTCACTTCTTTCACTCCGGCATTTACTGCGCTTAGGGCAAAAAAGCTCATCTTCATCCGTTCGGCAATAATCAAAGCAAGGGTAGTTTTACCCACACCAGGTGGTCCCCAGAGAATCATACTGGGAATATTGCCACTTTCGATGGCATTACGCAATACCGATCCCTGACCAACTAAATGGCTTTGACCCAAATAATCGTCTAGGGTGGAGGGTCTTAATCGTTCTGCTAATGGCTTTGACAAAATGGTAAAATTGATTGGCCGAAAGTAAAAATAAATTCCTTACCCTCGCTACAGAGTTTGATGCCAATGAACTCTTGAAATCCAAGATTTATTGCCGGCAATTTTGAAATATTTATAAAAGGAAAGCGTAATCCGATTGAAAGGTTCGTTCATTAAATTGGCTTTCAGCGCTTCTTTGCTGAGTTTGTTGTGTAATTGCATTAAAAATGGAGAATTATTTCGACTGCAAAAATCGACGTTATCTACTGTACTGCAACGCTAAGTTGCTAAATATTAGCTTTGTATGATAATTATTATATTTAACTTGGCAAAAATAAAACCAGCCATAAGGCGTTATTTCAAAATTCAGCATTAATACTTATTTTCGCAGGCTCAAAATAAGACTTATGAAGTTTTTTCAAACATTACTTATACTTATCGTTTTTTATTACAGTTTCAAGGTGATTGTACGTTTACTTTTGCCTTTTCTTGTAAAATGGTGGTTAAAAAAAGCCCAAGCCAATTTCAATCGGCAACAAGGTTATGTCGATCCTCAAGAGGCAAAAAAGAGGGAAGGCGAAGTTCACATTAAGAGCACACCTCAAAATAAATCGAGTGTCGAAGATTTAGGGGAATATGTTGATTACGAAGAAATTAAAGAAGATAAAAAATAGCAAACAATGACAAAATTTGATTTTAAAAAGTACCTCCCCACGGTGGCTGCCGTGCTGATTTTTTTAGCATTAGTGTTTATGTTTTTCAATCCACTTTGGGAGGGAAAACAAGTAAGTCAACACGATGTTAAGACCCATCAGGGCATGTCGAAGGAGATTTTGGATTTTAGAGAATCCACAGGGGAAGAAGCCCTTTGGACCAACAGCATGTTTGGTGGAATGCCCGCCTATCAAATTAGTGTTCAAAAGAACGAAAATCTAATTCAATACGTTGATTTATACCTATTTCGATTGCGTTTGCCCCGTCCTGCTGATTATGTTTTTCTGTACATGATTGGTTTTTTTATCCTTCTTAGGGTGCTAAAAGTGGATCCTTGGTTGAGCATTGTGGGAGCGGTGGCCTTTGGTTTTAGCTCTTATTCCATCATTATTTTGGAAGCGGGTCACAATTCAAAAGCCCATGCCATTGGTTATATGGCTCCTGTTTTAGCCATGGTAATCTATACTTTTAGGAGTAGAAAGTACCTGCTTGGGGGCGTTCTTTTTAGTCTTTTTATGGCTTTAGAACTTTATACCAACCATCCCCAAATAAGTTATTACCTTGGATTTATAGTGCTGGCCTACGGTGCAGGCGAACTGGTGGGCGCCATTCGCGAAAAAGAATTGATGCATTTTTCTAAATCCGTTGGAGTTTTATTTGTCGGATTAATACTGGCCTTGGCCGTTAATCTCAACAACTATCTCACCACCAACGAATATACCCCTTACACCATTCGAGGGGCCTCGGAACTTACTTTTGATGGCCATGTAAAGTCGGCTGGTTTAGATAAGGATTATGCCACTCAGTGGAGTTATGGTATTGATGAAACCCTTACTTTAATGATTCCCAATGCTAAAGGCGGAGCTTCGGTGCCTTTGCAAAAATACGCTCCTGAGCAATTAGAATCGTCCGATCCTCAGTTTAGAAGCAACCTGGCTCAGCTGGGAAGTTATTTTGGCGAACAACCCATGACCAGTGGACCGGTGTATGTGGGAGCTATCGTATTTTTCCTTTTTATTTTAAGTCTGTTCGTAATTAAAGGTCGCTTTAAATGGGCACTTTTGGCTGTTACTCTCATCAGTATTTTCTTGAGCTGGGGTCACAATTGGATGGCCTTTACCGATCTGTTTTTCGATTACTTCCCCGTTTACAATAAGTTCCGTACCGTGAGTATGATTTTGGTCATTGCTCAAGTTACAATGGCGTTAATGGCCTTTTTGGCATTGGACGAGCTCCTTCGCAATCCGCAATGGATCAAAGAAAATAAGAAAGCTTTTATCGGAAGCTTTGCTGCTACAGGAGGTTTAAGCCTTTTGGTTTACCTCAGTCCTGGTATGTTTACAGGATTTTTGAGCCTTATGGATCAACAGCAATTGCTAAGCCTCCAACAACAGTATCCCGATCAGGCAGGCTTGTATCAGCAGTTTTTTGCTGAATTAGAAAATGTACGTCTCCAAATTCTTAAAGCCGACAGTTTGCGCAGCTTTATGCTCATCGCAGTATTGTTTGCAGGTCTTTGGGTTTATAGTCTCAAAAACTTCAACAAAGTCATTCTTATAGCTGGAGTTGGGGTTCTTGTATTGGTGGATATGATGGGTGTAGCAAGTCGGTATTTAAACAAAAGCAATTATGAGCGCGAAGCTCAAGCTCGCATACCCTATATGGCAACCCCTGCCGATCAACAGATTTTAGCCGATCAAGAATTGGATTTTAGGGTTTATAATACCACTGTAAGCGCATTTAATGATGCCAGTACTTCCTATTATCACAAATCCATTGGAGGATATCATGGCGCAAAACTCCGCCGTTACCAAGATGTAATAGAGCATCATTTAGCTGTGGGCAATATGCAAGTATTGAATATGCTCAATACCAAATATTTTATTGTGGGTCAACAAGGGCAAGCACCTCAAGCTCAAATGAATCCTGGTAGATTGGGCAATGCTTGGTTTGTGCAAAGTGTTGAATGGGCTGCCAATGCCGATCAAGAAATCATTCACTTGGGCAGGGTTATCGAAATCAAGGCTTTGGGTGATATTGCCAATTTGAAATTATATGGACGTCCACTTCGCACACTCGATACCTTGCTACTTACCACACCCCTTACCAGCGAAGGTTTTAATGGAAATGCAATTAAAATAGATCTCAGCCGCCTTCCTTTGCAGACAGGAGCCACCTATATTTTGGGTAACGATCCTATGAATGTGGACAGTAACTTTATCGATATTAGCAAATTAGAAGGTGGAAATACCCTCGGAAAACAGATGTTTGAAGTGCGCGTGATTTATGATTTTGATGCTGCACATCAAGCGGTGGTAGATCAGCGTTTTGCCTCTTACCTCAATGATCGCAAGCCTGCGATGGATAGTACGGCAACCATAAAGTTGGTGGATTATAAGCCCAATCATTTAACCTATCAGACTGAAACTCAAAAGGATCAGCTGGCAGTGTTTTCCGAAATCTATTATGACAAAGGTTGGGATGCCTACATCGACGGACAAAAAACCGATTATATCCGTGCCAATTACATCCTTCGAAGCATGTGGATACCCGCAGGTAAACATACTGTTGAATTTAAGTTTGAACCTTCGAGCTATGTTTTGGGCAAAAACATCACCTTAGTTTCGTCCATTGTTTTATTGCTTTTAGTGGCTGCAGGAATGTATTTTCAGTTTGCTACCAAGTTCAAAACCAAAGAATAAGGAATAAAGAAAGCATGTCGAAGCCAAAAGTACTCATCATCACCTATTACTGGCCACCCAGTGGTGGGGCAGGAGTGCAACGTTGGCTCAAATTTGCCAAGTATTTGCCCGAATTGGGTTTTGAAACTCATATTTATACCCCTTTTAATCCGGAAGCTCCAGCGCGTGACGAGAGCTTACTTAAGGATGTCAATCCCAATCTTACCGTTATTCGCAAGCCCATTTTTGAACCTTATGGCTTTTACAAAAAGTTTACAGGAAAAAAGGGCAATGTGAATGCTGGTTTTCTTTCAGAAGATAAAAACTCTCGCGAGAAGCTCAGTGAGAAAGTTAGTGTTTGGATTCG
>DZDC01000124.1 GCA_022736595.1 Draconibacterium orientale
ACCCGAAGGGCAAATTACGCATTAGCGTAATTTGGGTTTAATTTTGATAGCTAGAAAAAAAAGAGGCTGCAAATCAATTGCAGCCTCTTTATATTAAAAGTTATATGAGTTATAATTACCGTACAATCAGTAGTTTTCGCATGCTAGTTTGCTTTCCGCTTTGTACTCTTACATAATAAACTCCTTCAGGAAGTTGGGAAATATCGAGCTTCATTTGAGTTTGCTCAATGTCTTGTTGCATTACTTCTTGACCTAAATTGTTCAATACCGTTAGGGTGTAAGATTCAAGGTCGATGTTTTCAAATTTAAGTACCAACTGGTCATAGGCAGGATTGGGGAACATTTCGAAGTGTGCATTTTGTTCAAAATAGTTCAAACTGGTGATGGTAATGTTTTTACAAACGTTGAAGCTTAAATTAGAAGCGGGATCGCTCACCGTCAAACAAACATTGTATTGGCCTGGATTGGAATATTCATGCTCGGGAGCATTGGTAGTGGAGTCTTTGGACCCATCGCCAAAATTCCATACATATTTCGCAGGAACCCCAGCCGAAGCAGTGAAAAATTTCACTGGATAGCCGCCTGTTTTTCCATAGGTCTCTTGATAAAGATAGCCTAAACTTGAATAAAGAGAAGCGTTGAACACATTAATATTTACCATCTGGTCGTATCGATCTTTACATCCATCATGTATCACAGTTAAGGAGGCAATATAATGATTGTCTGCGATATAGGCATGTGTTGGCTCTTCCAAAGTAGAAACTTGACCATCGCCAAATTCCCAATTATTGGTGGTATTATTTCTCGAATTATTGTAGAAAGTAGCCGTGCGAGTGGCCGAGTCAACGGTATATACAAAATGGCTATGACACTTATATCCAACGGTATCTACTACTATTTGCTGACATTTGATATTGGAGCAGCCTGTGCTGGTGCTGTAAACAGTTAAGCAAACATTGTATTTTCCGGCAGTGGTATAGGTATGGGTGGCATTGGGAGAATAGGCATAGCTACCATCTCCAAAATTATAGACAAAGTCGGTGAGGTTATTGCCCATACTAAAGTTGCTTACTGATATGCTCTTATTGCTGTGATCCACAGAGAAGGCATAGTTGGCTTGACAATCCACATTGGCAGCATTCCCAACTTCCACAGTGAAAGTAGTATCCACTGAGCAACCATTGTAAGAAGCTGCGGTGAAATGTACATTTTGATAACCTGCGCCCAAATAGACATGTTGAGGATTGCCTGAGGAGCTTTGTAAACCATCTCCAAATTGCCACTGGAAGGTAAATGGGCTAACGGTATAAGGTGGTTGATTAAGCAAAGTGGTGAAGTTGACGGTATTGTTGGTATTGTTAACGGTGTAGTTTACCAATGCCAAACAAGGATCTGGAACGCTAATAAGCACAGTATCACTTACCGAATAATTATTAATCATGTCCACCTCTAAAATGTATTGGGTGGTTTTTCCAGGGCTAAACATGGGTTTTAGAATCTGGGCATTGTCGAGGTAGGTAGCTGGAGTCCAAGTATATTGAGGAGCAAGGTATTTGACGAAGTAAGTATAACCAGCTCCAAATACTGTATTTTCGTTAACCACCGAGATGTCATACTCAGGGCTATAAGCGGTATTAATTTTGCTCCAGGTGGCTCCTCCATCAATGGTTTTTATAAATGGGCTACCCATGTAACCAATTGTATCGTTGAGAAATTCGATAGATCGAACATGTGAAGTGGTTGGAAGCATGCCTCCGTCAACATTAATATCTGTCCAAGTGGTGCCTCCATCAGTGGTTCTTTTGGCTCCGGTGTATTGGGCCATAAAACCTACATTGGCATTGATGAAATAAAGGTCTTCAAGAAAACCAACATTGCTGGCTACGGTTGTCCAATTGCTTCCTCCATTGGTAGTTTTGTTAATGTAATTGCCTGAGGTGGTATTTCCAGCAGCAACAAAAATGGTATTTGCATCCACAACACATGCACTGCTAATAATATCGGTAATGCCCGAATTGAGGTTGGTCCATGAGGTTCCATTTGTGGAGCTTTTAATGTTGCCTGTAAAGTCAAAAATATAGATGTGGGTTGAAGTAAACTCTATATCCGAGATGCGATGGGTGAGAGGTTGAGAATTAATCCAAGTTTGTCCACCATTGGAAGTATAATAAACTTCACCATTGTTGGTGCCAACAGCGCCGCGGAGATCGCTGTCAAATTTCATATAAGTGATGGAATCGGTAATCTCTAAAATGGTATGATAGATTTCGCCATCGGTGGTTTTGTAAACTTTATGGCTTGAAAAATTGGAAACATAACCCAGCTGGCTACTGAAAAAATCGATAAATCCAAAGGAAGAGTTATTGCCATAAGAATTGTTCTTGAGGGGAGTAAGCTTAGGCATGAAAGCATCGAAGCTTGCATCGTAAAATGAAACTGAACCCCCGTATTGAATGATTTTGTCGGCTCCGGCATTTACAGTAGGTTCAAAAATGTTGATATTGATGGAGTCGGTGCCACAGGCCAATCCATTGATGGTAGTGGTTACAAAATAGGTGGTGTTTTGGGTAGGATTTACCGTTGGCGTTGGAGTGGTATTATTGGTCATATTGGTATTGGGCCACCACTGAAAGCTTACGGTTTGGGTGCTGTTGGTATCGGCATCGATAAAAAGTTGCAAACTTTGGCCAGGGAGAATAAATTGATCGTTGGCGATTTCCGAAGCCACTGGAGTAACAATAACAGTAACCTGATCGGTAGAATTGCAGCTGTTTTCGTCGGTAACCGTTACGCTGAAGGCGGTGGTTTGACTTACAGTGGCTACAGGGTTTTGAATATTAGCTGAATTCAATGCGTTGGCGTTGCTCCAAAGAAACTGATAGGTTTTTTCGACCAAGGTGTGGAAATTTCCTGTTAAAATGTAAGCTTTATTGTTGTTGAAAATGATGCTCTGTCTGCTACCAGTTCCATAACTTTGGTCGGTCCAAGTGCTTCCTCCGTCGGTGGTTTTTAAAATTAAGCCTCCATTTCCAACTGCAAAACCCACATTTTGAGTGATAAATTTGATGGATCTGAGGCTATTGTAACTTGATGAATAAGGATGGATTGACGACCAAGAAATTCCTCCATCGATTGACTTAAGAATCACTTCATTATTACAAACCGCATAAGCTACAGCGTTGGTTACAAAAATAATGTTGTTAACGGGAGGAAAGCCGGTTCCGTCGATTAGGGTGTCAACACTTTGAAAACTTGAACCGCGGTTGAGGCTGTATTTGAACCCTCCACTCACTCCATTTCCAGTACCGATTAAGAGGTTGGCATTACTAATGGCAATGGCATAAGGTGTTGTCCAGGCTGGGGTGGTGAAGCCAGCAATGGGCGACCATAAAGTGCCTCCATTAACTGAAACATCCAATCTGCCGGTCCAGGTTCCGCGGTTGATTCCAACGGCCCAAACGGTATCGTAGGAAGTTCCCAAATCCCATACTTCACGACTTCCCTGGTTGTAAACAACAGCCCAAGTAAGCCCGTTATCGGTGGATTTTTGTATTCTGGCGGTATTTCCAGAAGTGTTATATCCGCCTGCATATAGGATATTGCTGCTGGTTTTTTGGATGCTTCGATTGTCGTTGTTGTAGGAGGATGCCAAAGTCCAACTGGTTCCTAAATTGGTGGAGCGGTAAATGGCATTATTGGAGCCCACGGCTACAAGGGTATCACCAATAAAAATAAATTCTTCGAGACTGGCTGTAAATCCTGAGTTTTTATCAGTCCAGAGGGGTACCTGAGCAAACAATTGGGCTGTGGCATTGCAATTAAAGCTTTGGTCGGGACCAGCATTTACGGTGCATTGGGATACTGCTTGATTGTTAAATAGAATCCCAATAAAAAGACTAAGTGTGAGAATAAAGTTTTTCATTTTTATGTTTGTTAAAAATTTGACGCAAAAGTAAACTTTTTGTTTTTTCCGAATTAGGTAATATACTCTATTTGAGAAAATTTTTCACAGTTAGAATATATATATATAAAGAATTTAGGAAATTATTTAAACCTCTTGATATCATTGGTAAATTGAATCTCTTTGGTCGTAGTAGTGAATCTAAAAAGTGATCTATGTACCTTTGAAAGTTGTTTTTATTTTGGATTATCCAAAATACCAATTAGCGAATTTTCCCCTTGAGTGGACGAAAACAATTCAAAAAAAATGTTTTGTCATTAAGCATTAGACAAATGCTTAATCCAGAATTAAAGAATCCGTAAGTTCAATTAGTAAATGCAATTTTTTAGTTATGTTTGTGGACTGTTACGGTGAGGGAGCCTCATAATTAGATATAACATACTTGAAAACAATTAAGAAATTTTGTTTTATGATAAGATTATTTTTACTTATAACCTCTGTTTTGATAGGTTTTTTGGGTTTTGGACAGTTTAAGCCCGAGTTTATTTCAACAAAAGCAACCTATGAAGTTTACACGACTAATTTTTCAAATTCGAAAAATGAACTAAAGAAATACATTGATTATCAAAAAATTAAAATAATAAACCAAGATGAAAGCAAAAAGTTTTTAAAGCTTAAGTTGGAAATTGATGAATTAAAATTCAAAAGTCTTGATTCTTTGATGTCAAAATTGGGCTATGTTGTTGCCAGAAAGATTAGCACTGAGAATAAAATAGATAAGGTAAATCAATTGAATCTTGAATTGGATTATCTGCTCCAGAAAAAGAGTTCGTATCTCGATCGAATGAAGCAATTGGATGATCAATCTGACGCCTATCGCCAGCTGTGGGTTGAATTGAAACAAATAGAAGATCGCATTTTTTTAAAGCAAAGCGAGATTTTAGCTTTGGGCGAAAAGGATCATATTTACAATGTACAAGTAGATTTGGTGGATGAGTATAGTATTACTGATGATACTAAAGTTTCCTTTATAAATATGCCTGGATTTGAATATTCCTATCTTCAGATCCAAAATCCTATTTCAGGAATTTCAGCCCAAAACTATAATGGATATTTTTTGAAGTATTTGTTTACCGAAGGCAAGAGCTATGCCCTTTTAGGAGCATTTCAAAATAAGCAGATTGAAAAAACTGATACCTTGGCACTTTCCGAATTATTTGTACTTGGTTTTGGGCAAGATTTTTATTCAAGATATTTGGGTCGTGGGGGGAGGAAGTACTTAAACCTTTATTCTGGATATCAATTAGGTGGCATTCTGGGTACAAGTAAATCAGTGAAGTCGAATATGTTTTACATTGCTCCTGTAATTGGGTTGGAGATTTTTAAAAATAATTATTTGCTGATTGATGCCAATATGCGCTATTTTGTTCCTCTAAAAGACACAAAATATTTGAGAGGATTGAGTTATAATCTATCGTTAAATTTTGTTTTTTAAAAGGATCGTCAACAAAAACTATTCCCCCTTGTGCTTCACATGTTTTTGTGTGGTAACTTCGCTTTCGAGGGTTACCAATTGGTTCACCACTTCTTCCTGTATTTCGTGTAGGATTTCAGGGCGTTGGGAGTACCAAGTCATGGAATAGTTAAATTCCTCTTGGCTGATTTGATGTTTTTTAAATAGGTCGGTAAAGAGTTTCACGCTTTGATTTTTATGCACTTTCCCCTGAGTTTCCATCCTCCGAAGGTAAGCTTCGAGCATTTGGACGTCCATTAATACTTCCACCATTTTCTTTTCGGAAATAACATCGGTTTGGATGCTTTTATCGGCTTTTCTGCAACTCCAGAAAGGATTGATTTGCAATAGAATAATGAGCAAAAATGTTAGCTTCCGAATCATGATCTTGGGGCTTGGTTAAAAATATAGATTAAACGGAGTGTCAATACATTATTGTATTGTTTGCGGGTCCAGCTGTCACCTAAAATATCGGTATAGGTGCGCTCGCGGATGGGAATAAGGCTGTACGAAAAGCGAAAATTGAAATGCAAACCTTTCACTATAGGCACACGAAGATCCACAATGCCATTGAGTTCGTTTTTTTCAAATTCTCCACTGTTGAGGGTTACTGAGGTTTGCTTACCCCATTCTATTTCGTTTACTCCCACCAAGCGAGCCCATGAAAGGCCTAACCCAAAGGTAAGAAATCCTTTGTCGGTAAAATGCATCATTACAGGTACTTCAGCGTAGTTTAACCTTAAGTTATAATACGGAATTGCGGTGTCGCCTTGATAATCGTAAGGATATTTTTGATAGGCTCCCTTTTGATTGAAGTTGGCTTCCAAACTCAGACTCCATTTTTTATTGAATTCAATCAAAGCCAAAGCCGAGGTGTTGAAACCTATTTTTTTGTAACCAAACACCTCGTCGCCATCCACTTGTGATAAGTTTCCACCAAAAGCTAGTCCACCTTTAATACCCTGGGCATTAAGAGATTGTATTGAAAAGGATATAAGAATAATAATTAAGAAATAGAATTTCATATTTCAATTTTAGGCTCTGCAAATTTGCGTATAATTTTGAATAAACCCCATAGTTTTGGTTTTACGGTTCATTCTTTTTTTGAGGTTGTATAATTAAATCATAGTGTAGCATTTTACACCTTCACTATTTCGACACTTCGGCACTTCCCTTCCCTTCCCTTCCCTTCGACTACGCTCAGGGTAAACTCAGCTCAGGG
>DZDC01000260.1 GCA_022736595.1 Draconibacterium orientale
TCTCGGAAGCATATCTGCAACCGCGATAATGAGATTTCAAATCCAGAACGCTGAACTCAGGATTGTTTTCTCGATAACGCCGCAAAAGAACAGAACTGAAGTTCACCATAAAAAAAGACAAACTAGCCGCATTGGTGACAGCCTCTTCTTTGATATTCATAAAATCATCCAAGCCCCAATACTGCTTGGCATCCCGAAAATTGAATTCGATTTGGAAGCGCAAGGTGTAGTAATCATAGAGTTTTTCATAGGGCAACTTCAAATCCGTGCTAAATAGAATCACATGTGCTTGTTTGTGTGTTGCAAGATTTGTTTTCAGGATCACAACCACATTGACGGAGAAGGCAAATCCTTTGTTGAGCAAGATGGCTTGATAAATTTGCGTACGAATGCCATCTTCCTTTTTATCGCTTTTCAAATATTTCTTCTTCATCTTGCGCACATCAACTTTGTCACCATACTTGGGTCGAGCGCCACGCCCACAATATTTTCCAGTGAAGGGTTCATACAGAGCAGCATCAGAGCGAAGTTTTGAGACGAATTGCAATCCAGTTTGTAATACCATCCACGCACTTGGATAATTTCCAAAGTGACCATCCATTACGAGATATTGTATAGCCAAAGTTCCTTTCAAAATCGCTAAAAATGCCCGCAAAACTGGCTGGATCCGCAATAATTCAGGACTCAACGTTGGGTTTTCGCTTTTCTTATTCTTACTGCCTTTCGGACGACCCACAGAACGCTTTTCTTTTTTGACTGCTTTTTTCTTTACCTTCTTCTTGTTTGCTTCTTTCTCCTTCACCATTTGAACGGCTTGAATTGGATACGATTGCCGCTCTTTGACATGGATCACAGAAAACACAAAGAACGATAAACCAGGAATGACACGATTTTGCAGACTGGAAAAGAAACGCCCAATTCCATATGTCTCTTTGCCTGCTTTGCCGAACACCACTTCATCGCCTGCCGCAATGTATTCAGCGTTTGGTTTTTGTAATTGACTGACAAAGAAGATCCACTGAATTTGTAGCCAGAGTAATGGCGTGTGATACAAACGTTGGATGGTTCGATAACTTCCGCCTGCTTCTGTCCAGCGTGATATTTCCAACATTGTGATCCGTCCATTGCTGATCAACATGCCATAGATCACATGGCTCATTTGTTGCAAAATAGTCGCCGAAACTACTGGCTCAATGTTTTGTAAAAGTGCTAGAATCTCTGTCATGGGCTTCTCGGGTTTGGAATGTTTTCGCAAACCTACTTTACCCGAAAAGCCCTACTTTTTTAGTTTAGATTTGGCGAAGGTATTGTTGTAAACACTTGCTACTCTCAAACAGGAGGTTCCCCGGCAACATAAAACAATGAAGAATTCGTATCCATCTGGATTCTAAATTTCAAACATTCCTAAAAGGAGATTGTAGTGAAAAACCTAAGCAAGTTCTTTTATTTGACCGTAATTAT
>DZDC01000261.1 GCA_022736595.1 Draconibacterium orientale
AAGCAAAATGACAAAAGAAGATCTTTATAAAGAGTTATTAAGTCTAGTAGTTCCAAGAGAAATCACACAGGATTTTGAGTTAAAGGAGATTGTTGAGAAGACGACCATGATAACCTTATATTTTGAGGAGTTTCCAGACAGGCGACCCAAAGAGTTAGAGGGGAAAGAAGTAGTTCTTGATGGCTTCGTCAACCAGATAGAATTACAGACTTTTCCTTTAAAAGATAAGACCGTACATATAGCAGTACGTCGAAGACGATGGAAAGCCAAGGGAGACAAGAGTATGAGTTACAGCAATAGCTATGATCTACATTTAGAGGGCATGAAAACCACGAAAGAGTTCGGGGCTTTTTTAAAAGAGGAGCTTGGATTGCAGCCCACTGAATATAACAAGCTATGGGAAAGCCTTACAGGTTAAGGGTTCTACGATCTATCGGTGGTACAGGGATGTGCTAAGTGACTATGCCCGCGACAAGACAATGATGCATAAACACGATGTCATCAAAGGCAATAGGGCAGCAGCGGTGATAGAAGTGCCAATTTTGAAGCCAGAGAATTTTGGGACAAAAATGGCCATAGACGAAAAACATATAGGCGAAGATATCTGCACGGTAATAAGCAACAGGCAAACGGGTAAGATAGCTTTACTGGCTAAAAGCCTGAATTATACTGACATTAAAGAAGTTTTTTCGTACAACAAATTACCACTGGCAAATATAGAGAGCATTACCCGTGATTTTTCAGGGTTGTTTGAAAAAGTATGCACAGAGCTTATGCCACAGGCAATTCAGATCGGAGATAAATTTCATGTCATTCGAAACATGATGGATGCGCACCAAAGCGTAAGAATACGTTACCGTCAAAAAGAACTTGAAAAACGCAGAAAGGCATTCCAAGATTTTAAATTAGCTCAACACAACCGATTAATAGAATGTGAAAAAACCGGACAAAAGTTTAAATCTGAAAAATTTCATTACAAAGAACAACGTATGAGCAATGGGGAAACCTTACTGGAATTACTTGCCAGAAGTCGTTACCTGCTCTATAAATATCCTGGACAATGGAATAAATATCAAAAAAGAAGATCCGAGATCCTTTTCGATACTTTCCCACAAATCAATCAAACCTACCTCTTATGTAACCAGTTCAGAAACTTATTGAGCACTATCAATATCGGAAAACACTACCTACAGATCGACAAAGAATTACACCAATGGTATGAAGAAGTTGATAAGGCTGATATTGATGAAATGTCAAACTTCAAATCAATGGTCGAATCTAACGAAGATATCATTCGTAACTACTTCATTAGTGGTGAAACTAATGCTATTGCCGAAGCAATTAATAGTAAAATACAGAAACTATTAACTTCAAATAATGGTAACAGAGATAAGGATTTCTTCTTCTTTAGAATTAGTCAATTCTATGCCTAGCACATCAAAATAAGATTTAGCC
>DZDC01000125.1 GCA_022736595.1 Draconibacterium orientale
TTTTGCAACGGTCTCAAATTAGATTTTTTGAGGCTGACAAGATTAGTTCGACGGGCTCACCACAAGTTTAAAAACGGAGTTTACTGGTGTAAATGTCTCGATAGATTTCGGGATTAAAAATGAAGTCCAACGAAGAAAAAGCATCCCGAAAGCTTTCGGGATTTAGAACTCCCGTTAAGTTTCAACTATAGGAATTTTTGTGCTTCGTTCATTCCAGCTCGTAAAGCTGCAACATTAAGTTGAACCAATTCTTGACCTTTACGACCAAAAATTATTTGCAAAGCTTCTTCAAAAGCAGCAAAATCAAGATCGATAAATGGAATGGCTGCACCCAACATTACCATATTAGCCGCCTTTACCGAACCTAAGTCTTTGGCAATTTGATCAGCATCCAAGCTTACATGGTGATTTAGCTTTTCTATTTCTGCCAAAATAACGTCTATGTTGGGGTAATTTGGAATATTTACAAAGGGTTTTACATTGGTAATTAACCATCCTTCGGGCTTAAGCATGGGCAAATGACGCAGAGCCTCCATGGGCTCTACTCCAATAATTATATCTGCTTTCCCTTTAGGAATGAGGTCTGAGTATATTTCGTTGGATGACAGTCTTAAGTTTGACATCACATCTCCTCCTCTTTGGCTCATGCCGTGCACTTCACTTTGCTTCAAAAAAAGCCCTCTTCCAACCGCCGCAGTTCCAATGGTGGCTGCAATGGTCAATATTCCTTGACCTCCTACTCCACCTAATACAATATCCTTTTTCATTGTTTCTATTTGTTTTTTTTGCGTTTTATATTAAATCTATGGTTTAAGAAGCATCGAAAATCGTGACTCTAAAAGTTAATATTTGGTCTCTACAAAATTATGCTTTCGCATTTTTCAACCAAGAATACACCACAAATCAAATATTAACAGCATTAATATTATTTAAACTTTCTCGCTCTGAGTTGAACGAATACGAGCACCCAAAGTAATAATGCACTCGCGACGAGGAATAATTACGCTTACGCCTTTGTATTTCAACTCTTGTTTCATAATGGCCACATTTTCGTCGTGGTACTTGCGTATGGGGTTGAGCACATGGATGTGCTCCTTTTCAACGCCTAAGCCTAAGCAGATATCTTCAATTTTACCGGTAGCCTGACTTTGTTGACCGCCTGTCATCCCTGTGGTTCCATTATCAAGAATCATTACTGTGATGGGCGATTTACAATTAATTGCATCTAAAAGTCCGGTAATACCACTATGAGTAAAGGTTGAATCACCGATAACTGCGACAGCCGGCACCAAACCAACATCTGCAGCACCTTTAGCCATGGTAATAGATGCACCCATATCCACGCAAGTATTTATAGCTTCAAGAGGTTGTAAAGCGGCTAAGGTATAACATCCAATATCAGCAAAAACACGACCTTTTCCAAATTCCTCCATCACTATGTTCAAAGCGTTATAACTGTCGGTGTGAGGACAACCTGCACAAAGAGCAGGAGGACGTGGAGTTACTACCTGAGGAATTGTGTTTTCAACTTGCAATTCAAAGCTAAAGGCTTTTGCAATAATGGTTGGGTTCAACTCTCCTTCTCGGGGTAAGGTACCATCAAGACGGCCCAGAATTTTCTTTCCATTATCCAAAATTCCTCTTAAACCCTCTTCAATAATTGGATATCCTTCTTCAATTACCATAATGGTTTCGCATTCATCATAGAGTCGTTGAATCATTTTTCGGGGAACAGGATATTGAGCAATGCGCAAAACGGGATATTCAATTCCATCATCAAAATTTTCCATTAGATAATTGAATGCGATTCCTGTGGTTAAAATACCAAGCTTTTTATTAGCACCATCAAAATAAGTATTGAATCCAGATTTTTCACTTTCTGATTCAATCAAAGGCATATTTTCCAACAACATATGGTATTGTTGGCGTGCGATACTAGGAAGTAATACAAACTGACGAGGATTTTTAGGTAAACTCAATGGATTTTGAGCTCTTTTTTCTCCCATAACCACTCCAGCTCTAGAATGCGCAAGACGAGTGGTAATACGAATGAGAACTGGAACATTTAAACGCTCTGACATCTCAAAAGCATAGGGCATCATGTCGTAAGCTTGTTGCTGATTTACAGGTTCTAAAATCGGTATTTGAGCAAATTTTCCATAATATCTAGAATCTTGTTCATTTTGTGAAGAATGCATTCCTGGATCATCTGCGGATACAATTACAAGTCCACCATTCACTCCGGTTATAGGAGCATTCATAAATGCATCTGCGGCTACATTCATACCCACATGCTTCATGCATGCCATAGCGCGTTTGCCAACATAGCTCACACCAATAGCGGCTTCAACTGAAGTTTTTTCGTTTGCGGTCCAGGTAGCTACCACTGCCCCACTCTTATGTTCCTTAGAACGCAATACGAATTCGGTAATTTCGGTAGATGGAGTCCCCGGATAGGCATATACTGCTGATACTCCAGCATCCAATGCTCCTTGGGCAATAGCTTCATCTCCTAATAGTACAATTTTTTGCATAACGTTTTGTTTTTTAAATAAAATATTTGCGAATCTCTTCGACATTTAGATCTATTATGAACGGGTATTGTGGCTGAAGGAAGGGTTTGATGTTTCCCATCAACTCGACAAAAATATTAAAAAAAAAATCATTTCAAGAACCAAATAAAATAGCTTTTGAGTAAATTCCCTTTCAATTTGTAAACCATCAAATCTATCTTAATATTTAATATATATGATAATTATTTGAATATTAGATAATAAACATTAAATCAGGTAATTTACTTACCTTCGATCTTGTGGGCTTTATACCTTTGTATCTTCAATTTTATGAATTATATCAATTAACAATATTGTAAATTACCTAATTTAACATTAAATTTTTAACCCTACGCAACCTTTTAACATTCAAATCGTTTATACCGTCATAATTCCATAAATCATGAATTATTTAGCTCATTTAAAACTATCTGGCGACCATGAATATATCATGCTAGGTAATTTTATTGCTGACCATATCAAAGGTAATCAGATACAGGGATTTCCCGACGAAGTGCTTCAAGGGATTATGTTACACCGCAAAATTGACTATTATACCGACCATCATCCTGTTTTTATGCAATCGCGCGAAAGACTGCATACCAAATACCATAAATATGCAGGTGTAATTGCCGATATTTTTTACGACCACTTTTTAGCTAAAAATTGGAGCGATTATAGCGACCTCCATTTATCAGGATTTACTAGTTACAGCTACGGAATTATGCTTCGTAATTATAACTTGCTTCCCTCCAAAACAAAGAAGATTCTTCCTTTTTTTATTATGCAAAATTGGCTTTCGAATTATGCCAAAATGGAAGGTTTACGTCGAAGCTTTCAAGTAATGGCTCGCAGAGCAAATTTCAAATCCAATATGGAATACGTTGTGGATGATCTTATTGACAACTATGAGCTTTATGAAAATGAATTTAAAAGCTTTTTCCCTGATATTGCAAACTACTGTCAAAATGAATTAGACTTGTTGTTTCCAGCCGATCGTATGAGCAAAAAAAACCAATTATTGAGTGAGCGTTTGGTGGAAAAATCTGAACCTAAAGAAGTAAAGGTGGTTTCAAAACCATTCCCAATAAAATACAAAAAGGCAGAAAAAAGTATTGAGCCCAAATCAAGTGAAGAATCCGATTCTGAAACTGCGAGCAATAACAAGTTGAAAACAAAGCGTTCCCTCTTTTCCTATAAAAAACCTAAAAGCACTAATTCTTAAGTGATTTTACATCCAACGCATCTCTCAATCCGTTTCCAATTATCATAAAAGCGAGTACAACTAACATGATGGCAACCCCTGGCAATACTGCTAGGTAGGCATAATCGAGGACTATATATCCATAATGCTCTTTAATCATTATTCCCCAACTCGGTGTGGGTGGTTGAACTCCAATACCGAGAAAGCTCAACCCTGCTTCAATCAAAATGGCCGAAGCAAAATTGGCCGCAGAGATTACAATTAACGGACTCACTACATTAGGAAGAATATGACGAAAAATAATGCGGGCATTGGTGTAACCGAGCGCAACACCAGCTTCAACAAACTCTTTTTGTCGAATACTTAACACCTGACCTCTTACTACCCTAGCCACCTCAACCCACATGGTAAGACCCACAGCAATAAATATTTGCCAAAAACCCTTTCCCAAAACCATGGTTAATGCTATCACTAAGAGTAAGGTAGGAATAGACCAAACCACATTGATAAACCACACAATCAACTCATCAATCCATTTTCCAAAATAGGCTGCTATAGCACCGAGAGTAACCCCTACTAGCAAAGAAATTAATACAGCAATAAAGCCAACACTTAAACTCACCCGAGTGCCAATGATCAACTGACTGAGATAATCTCTCCCAAACAAATCGGTACCAAACCAAAAGTGCTTTTTTACTAACTGTTTTAATACCTTTTGATCCAAAGCTTCCTTTGAAATTTCGATAGGATTGCCATCAATATCAAACGCATGGAAAACTTGATTATGCTTACGAATCAGTAGTGCTGACTGTAAAGCAAACACAAAATCGAGCTTGTGGTAAGCAATCCAAGGTCCGTTATTGGGTTTCATTCCAGTATATTTCTCAAGCCAAATGCTATCGTTGGTCAATCGGTAAGAATGAATTGGAATTTCATCGAATTTGAGAGGAGCTCCAAAAAGCATTTTTGTAAAGAAACCTGGAGTTTCTATTTCTCTATTTAACTGATATTGTGCAGTAACGACTGAAAACCCAGGCTTTTTTGTTGCCAATTCCAAATGTTGATTATTGGCATAGGGAGTGCTATCCGGTGTAATCAAATATCCTAAAATACCCAAAAGTGCCACTACCAGAATAAAAATTAAAGCCGACATAGACAATTTATTCCTATAAAAGCGCTTCAAAGCCAGTTCTGATAACGACCCAGAGGGTATAAAATAGGATTTATTGAAAAACCTCATGCATTAAAAATTTCGGTCACCACCAAAAAGCCCACCTAATAATCCCCCACCAACACCAGCAACTCCCTGACTTTGACCTCTGTTATACGCCGTAGCTGCCGCTATCCTATCGGCCAAACGACTAAAGGGTAAACTTTGCAAATAGACCAATCCGGGGCCAGTCACTTTGGCCAAGAACATACCCTCTCCGCCAAAAAGCGAATTGGTAAATCCTCCGATAAATTGTATATCGTAATCAACAGAGGGGGCAAAAGCCACAAGGCAACCCGTATCCACTTTCAGCGTTTGACCAGGGGCAAGATATTTCTTTACAATGGTTCCACCCGCATGCACAAATGCAAGTCCGTCCCCAGTCAGGCGTTGAAGTATAAAACCTTCACCTCCAAACAATCCTGCACCCAGCTTTTTGGTAAAAGCAATATCAACATCAATACCCTGCGCAGCACATAAGAATCCATCTTTTTGAACCAAAAATTCCCCTCCCAATTGTTGCATATCCAAAGGAATAATTTTACCTGGATATGGAGCTCCAAATACAATTTTGGATTTAGCAATATTAGTATTTACAAAGGAGGTAATAAAAAATCCATCTCCAGTTAGCATCCGTTTAAAACCACTAAAAATACCACCTCCAGTGCCAGTATTCATTTGAATTCCCTCATCCATAAACATCATGGCTCCAACTTCGGCTCTAACCCCTTCATTGCGATCCAATTCTATCTCCACAATTTGCATATCGTCGCCGATAATTTGATAATCAATAACATCTGCTGCCATATAACTTATTTCTTTTTTGATTTATAATTTTGGACTAATGCTTCAGCTGCCTCAGAAATCATAGAATAAACCTGCGAAAACCCTGAACTTCCTCCATAATAAGGGTCAGGGATAGGAATATTTTCACCGGGATACACCACATTCATTAGCATATCAACTTTTGCTCGCTCTTCTTCAGTTTCGGCTAAGTAATACACATCTGAGAAATTATTACGATCCATCGTAAAAATAAAGTCATACGTCTGAAAAAATTCAGGAATAAACTGCTGCGCTCGCTCGTTTGAGATATCAATTTGATGTTTTCGAAGCTCCGCTTGCGCTCTTGGGTCTGCCGATTCACCAATATGATACCCGGCAGTACCTGCCGAATGTACTTCAACTGCAATATTATGCCGTCGAAACGCATCTTGAACAATACCTTCAGCCATGGGTGACCGACAGATATTTCCTAAACATACCATAAGGATTTTTTCCATTATACTCTTATTGCAAATTAGGCAAAGGTATAAAATCCAACTTAATCCTTACAAACTATAATTCTAATTTTTAGGGCAAGGCTCCAATCTGGGTAGCTTTCGGAATTAAAACTCCCCTAACTAAAACACGTTTTATATCATTTCTTTTCATTATCAGCCAAATTGGAATAATACCGTTGATGCATTTAAAATTGTCCAATTTCGGCTATGCATCATTGAACTATTATCATGCTATATCGGCATTGAGCATTGTAAAATTATATTTTAGTATGGACTAAAATATAATTACAATTGGTATAATCTAT
>DZDC01000262.1 GCA_022736595.1 Draconibacterium orientale
ATGGCCTCACCTCATTAGGCATCAAAGTAAAAGACCATGCCAAGGACAAGAAAAATGTTGCGCTCCGATTAGACTTTATGTGAAATCGGTTATTATTCGTATTTTATTGGGGGGATTACCCATTCTCTTTTTTCTCCATCAAAAATCATAGCTTAGTTACATGTTGTGGCCCGACGCACCAATCTAATTACTGATTCTGACATATTTCTCACATTTCCAACAAATGGAAGTTTTTTTGTGGTTGGAATCAAAAAAGAACTTTCTGTTGTGATCCTATTTGTTTATATGCTGATTTCCAGGGTAAATATCAGCACCATGTTTGACCCAAACCTCTATTTATGGCCATGGCCGGTCTCCTTGCGTTTTCTCGCAATTTTCATGGCCAAGCCCCAGTCCATACAAAAAAGTTTATCTGGTCTTTTTTGTATGTGAATAATGCCATGATATTTCTGTTGTGAGAGAGCGACTTCCGGCGTGCCAGCCAACTCAAGGGAAGTCGCTTTTTCGTGTTCGGTCATTAAAGTGGCACATTTTGTTTCTGCAGGTCATCTGAGGTAGAAATCCGCCTCGCTTCCATGAATGCCACAACATCATCGACCAAATATCTCACTGATTTTCCATTTTTCACGTAAGGAAAACCACGTCCATGAAACCGATCGTTCCGTAGGGTTTGTAATTTCCGTCCTGTCATCGCCTCAACTTCTTTTTCATTAATCCATTTTTTTTCTGCCATCACATATTCTCCTTATGTTGAATAATATAAAACCCAATATCCTGTTGGATATGCAGGGATAATTACACAATCAAAAAAAGGCTGCAGAAGCAAAAACGGGGATAAATTGGGGAAAACAGAGAGGTGATACAGGGGGAAATTAGGGGTAAATTGGGGAAGATAAGGGAGTGTAGTTATTTTTTATTGTTTCGCAACATCCAAGCATTTAATTCAGACGGTAATGCCGTCACTGTCCCTGTACCGACTGACGACGCGGGAAAATCCTTATCACGTTTTCTCCAAAGCTTAATGGTTTTTGCGTGGACTCCACAATACTTCGCTATCGTCTCTAAGGTTCGCAACGGTTTTTCTTTTTCCCTCAATATGAAGGACATATCTTTTGGGGCGACAGGTTCAACTGGAAATGGAGAATTCGAATTCGTATTACTTGAATGTAACATTTTTAACAGACCAAAATTCCAGCCATTGACCAAAATGTTATCTCTTGAAACTTCCACTTTCTTAATCAAAGGAACGAGTCTTTCAGGATATTCAAGCGAGCGAGACCTAACTCCCTCATTTGGGTCTTCGGTATTGACATATGGATCTATTTCGTATGATTGCCCAGCGGGACGCGATTCCAATGCTATATATTGATCGCGTCTTTCTATAAAAGAGGCCAGGTAAACAGGCTTCAAATTTATTAAAATCATTGGCACGTCAACAGGCCGAATAT
>DZDC01000263.1 GCA_022736595.1 Draconibacterium orientale
GGCTCACTTTGAATTTATGGTGGATTGAAAATAATCAAGCATAAATTTTAGCCACCCTAAACAAGAAAAAGCGTATATCTTTTACTCCCCTCAAAGTAGCTCGGAATGCTTTTAGTTTAGCATTGAATGACTCTGCAGAAGCATTTGTACTCCGGTTGTCAAAATAATTCAGGATTTCCTCATAATGGTCATAAATCGTGTTTATGATCGACCTGAATGATTTAAATCCGGAATCTTCCACTTTATTGTACCATTGGGCGAGTTTTGTATATGCAACGTTTTTCTCCTTTGTATGGGTAAATATCATCCTCAATGAGTGTGTCAATGAATAAGCTTTTTCCAAGTCTGGGAACTGTGCGAAAAGTATCTTGGCCCTTTCTTTCTGCTTACCGGTCCACTTGTCAGCCGATTTAAACAGCAAATACCTGCTTCTTGCTAAAAGCTGTTTCTTTGTATCCCCATTGGAAAAGACCACTGGTTCATAAACAACTTCGTTGTACCGCGCCGTTTTAATTGCTTCAGACTCTTCATCAATGGCAACCCAGCGGTGGGCAATCCTCATCTCCTGAAGGGCATCGTATGCCAGCTTTTGCACATGGAACCGGTCGATAACCTTTACTGCCCTGGGAAAACTGTGTTTGACAATTTTGTTCATGGAACCTGCCATATCAAGGGTTACTTCTTTTACCTGCTTCCTTTTTGACTCCGGGATTTTTTGAAGTACCGAAATAACTTTTTCGGCACTGGTTCCGTGTACCATGGCAACCAATGTGCCTTTTTGACCTTTTGCTTTCTTGTTTGTGACTATCGTATATAATTCCCCATTGGATAATGAAGTTTCGTCAATGCTTAGCGCTTGACCAATGTTGTGGGGAAATAAAACCCAATGTTCGGCATGTCCTGATTGCTCCCAGTCACAAAAATCACTTAAATGGTCTTTGTATTGCTGCCCGAACTGATCCCCATCTATATAATAATGTTTTTCCAAGCTCCTGCTGCTGATAGGATAATTATCCAAGTAATTCTTTTAAAAAAGCCGCAAAACCCTTTGTGTATCGCGACCCTTTAGCAACCAAATCCCATTCCTTGCCAACTATTTTACCGGATGATTCAACCAACCATTTACGTTGCCTCACATGCAAATAAACAGCCCGTTCTCTAATGGGGAAGTCTTGGATGGCAACATAATCCCGAAAGCCTTTTGATGTTAATTTTTCACCGGAATATTCCTGCGGAGGCTGGTTCAATTCGTCCAGATATACATCCATGGCTTTGTCATCAATGTCGATTTTTACTATTTCAAAGTAGTCAAATAGTTCAGATGGAAGGAGGGCTTTCAGTAAAATATTGTACTGTTCGTTTTTAGAATCCATTGTCAAAGTTTAAGGATTGCAAAGATTCTAATTTATTTTCTATCCCACCAACTTTTTAAAGTGACCC
>DZDC01000017.1:0-24245 GCA_022736595.1 Draconibacterium orientale
CGAAAAATTTCAATCCTCATTAACAATAGGTTAACTCCGGTTTAAATTTTCCTGCAGCCTAAAATCTTTTCGCCAAAAAAGTTTTGCAACGGTCTCATATTAGTTTTGCGCTCCATCAAATTTTCTACTTTTGTCAATGAATTTTAAATTATAATCCATGATCAAGACCCTTCTTGTTTCTGCTGCATCATCAGCACTTATCGCATTAATAATGAGCTCACTAAGTGCTCATGCTATCAAACCTATGCTGCTTCAAAACGGAAGCTACGATGCCATGGTAACTGCACAAAACATTCTACTTATGCACAGTATTATGACCATTTTGGCCATGGTTTTATTTCGGCATTTTGGCGAATCGCTTTTTCAGTATGCAGGCTTGAGCCTTCTTTCAGGAGCACTTTTGTTTGCAATACCTATTTTTCTTAAATCTACCCAAATCACTCCTTTGCTAAGCAAACTAACTCCCTTTGGCGGATTTATAATGATGGCTGGATGGGTAATATTAATTATTGCATTCCTTCGGGTTCGGGTATAACCTCTACCGTATCAAACTTGATTACCGATTTTTTCTTCCAGTATCCCATGCGGTAATAAACAAAAGAACTCACCAATCCAAAAATCCATGCGATGGGAATACCCCACCAAATGCCCGAACTTCCCATATCCAATTCAGGTCTACTGAGGTAATAGCTTAATGGAATGCGCAAACCCCAAAGCGCAATAAAAGTAAAAAACATGGGGAAAAGTGTATCTCCAGCTCCACGTAACAATCCTTGGATAGCAAACATGGAAGAAAATACAAAATAAAAGCTACTCACAATTACAAGATATTCATAACCAATCTCTATTATATTAGGTTCCGTGGCAAAAAGTCGAATGAAATCTCTCCCAAAGAAATACATCATTACTGAAACCGATAATGAAATTAAAGCGGTTATGGCCAAGGTGGTAGTAAGTCCTTTTCTAACCCTTTGTATTTGGTTGGCTCCAATGTTTTGTCCCACAAAGGTTGCAAGAGCAGAAGCAAAAGCCATAGCAGGCATTGCGGCAAAACTATCGAGTCTGCTTGCAGCCGTATAAGCAGCAATTGTATCGGTACCAAAGTCGTTCACAATGCGCATCAAAGCCATCATTCCCAAAGCAACAAAAGATTGTTGTAAACCTGTGGGTAAACCTATTTTCAGACTTTTGATAAAGATAGGATAATCGAAATTTACTTTTTTGAGAGAAAAGTGAATCAAACTGTCGGATCGATTGATGTAAACTGTGGCAAACAAAAACCCAACAGCTTGTGCCACCACACTTGCAATAGCGGCACCTTCAATACCCCATTTGAAAACCAGTACAAAAACCAAATCCAGCACAATATTTAAAACCGTAGCTACTATGGTAAAATATAAAGGAGTGCGAGCATCACCCATTCCTCGAAGGATGGCATTAGTACCATAGAATCCAAACATTACAATTAATCCACTCAGATATATTTGCAAGTAAATAGTGGCATCGGGAAGGAGATTGGCAGGCAACTTCATCAATAAAAAAATATCCTCAGCAAAGTAAACGCCCAAAATAGAAAGAACTATGGACGAGGCGAAAACAAAAACATAGAAAGTATTGATGGCTTTAACCACATTATCAAATTGCTTAGCTCCATAATACTGCGAAATAATAACTGAGATCCCTGTTGAAATGCCAATGAGCAAACTTATAAGCACAAAAATTACTGGGAAGGATGCTCCAACAGCCGCCAAAGCTTCTTTTCCTATAAACCGACCTACTACAATGCTATCCACCACATTATATAGTTGTTGCATCATAGTTCCGGCTAACAGAGGAAGGGCAAAAAGGATGATTTGTTTAGCTTCGTTGCCTTGAGTAAGATCTCTCACTTAAATGGTTTTATAATTTGCAAATTTAGGGTTAATACTCATTCTGCCTTGTAATGTTTTATGAAAAATAGCAGGATTTAATAACGATTAATGTAAAAAAAATGACCGTCCATTGGGAACGGCCATTCTTTGTTTAAAAACAACTTAATTCTTATTTCTTTTTCAATGAATTGATGAATTTATATTGAGGAACAGAAGCAGCAGCATCGTATTTGTAAACTACAACTACTGGATAAGGATTTTTCCAACTGGATTGAAGTGTGATGGTATAGGTTTTTGAAACCTCTTTAGCATCGGTGGGATTAGTTGCAATTAACTCACCATAAGCATTTTCAGAAACAGCTGCAGCACGTAAAACGAAGTCATGTTTATAATCATCGTTGGGGTAGCTTTGGCTCGTACCACTTTGCTTATATGCGCCAGCGGTAGAATTTCCATTAATGCCATCTTCCAATGCATAAACATTGAGGTAAAACATTCCTTCTCCAGGATTAAAGAACTTCACTTTGGTTTTAATAGTCATCGTGGTACCGCTGATAGAATAGGTATAATCTACTCCAGCTTTGGCAGGTCCACTACCCAATAAACTGGTCATAGTAGAGGTTGAATTATTGGAAGAAGTTTTAATGTCGCCTACCCAAAATGAAGGAATCCCTCCCCCTGTGGTACGGTCTTGAGTAAAACTAGAGTATAATCCACTCAAAAACATAGGATCATTAGAGGCATGAATGGTCATAACCGCACCTTTTGGAGCGGCAGTTCCTAAGTCATGGATTAAAGGAGCTCCCCAACTTCCACAATAGCCACACCAAGTTGCGGTGTAATTAATAGCAAATCCATTTTGAGTACTGGTTGGTTGCAATGGATCTACAACTTCCTCTACAGGTTCTTCTTTGGTACAGGATAACATTCCCATAGAAACTAACATAAGTAAGAAAAATAGTCTTTTCATAATTTAAAAATTTGGGTTCACGATTTATATGTGTATTATGGCTCAAAGATAATAGTTTTTTAATATAGAAGTTTAAAAACTAAAAAAATACGTGAACTCAGCACCTTACTTTCCCTCAATGACAATTATCCTTACTTTCTCATCATTTTCTTTAATTCAAAAAGGTTGACAGCTACGCAAGTAATTTGTACTTTTGCCCAACTCCAAACCAATATTCATTTTATGAATTCTAATTTAGCTGTAGATAATTTTTCTGAAATCGGAAAACTCAAAACCGTAATTTTACATACACCCGGTCAGGAGGTGGCCAATATGACTCCTGAAAATACAGAAAAGGCACTTTATTCTGATATTTTAAATCTTTCCATTGCCAAAAGAGAACATGGCCATTTTGAAAATGTTTTAGCCAAGGTATCAGAAACCGTGCAGCTTAAGACCTTACTAACAGAGATACTTAAAATAAAAGAAGTAAAATCCGATTTAATTTACGATATTTATAACCTTCCAGAGCTGGAACCTTTATGTGAGGAACTGGAAAATATGGAAGCCGAAATTCTAAGCTCAAAAATCATTGAAGGCCTTGAAATAGAACGCAATAACCTCACCAACTATCTCAACACAAAGCGTTTTATTATTCAACCTTTGCACAATTTATTTTTTATGCGTGATGCATCAGTGAGCATCGGCAACGAAGTACTCATTAGCCGCATGGCGGGCTCGGTGCGCAAACCTGAAACCCTCATTATGGATGCTATTTTTAAGCATCACCCCCGTTTTGGAGTAAAAACCATCAACATTCCCGAATTTCATTTTAAAAAACGCGCCCTCATCGAGGGTGGCGACGTGATGGTGGTAAGAGATGATTTATTGGTGATTGGAATGGGTGCTCGCACCAATTCCCTCGGTATTGATTTATTGATTGAATATTACAAAAGTACTGGTGTCAACAAACACATTATTGTACAAGAGCTTCCTTTAACTCCAGAAAGCTTCATTCATCTTGACATGGTTTTTACCATACTCGACCGAGAATTTTGTATGGTGTACGAACCCGTTATCTTGAGTGCAACGGATCTTAAAACGGTTCATATTCATATCAATGAAGGCTCCATACAGAAAATAAATGACGAAAAAAACCTATTGGATGCTTTAAAAAAGCGTGGCTTACCGCTTCAACCTATTATATGTGGAGGCTACGATACTTGGACTCAAAAGCGAGAACAATGGCATAGTGGAACCAACTTTTTCAGCTTCGCTCCTGGAAAAATCATTGGATATGCACGCAACTTATTCACGCTGGAGCAATTAAGTGATAATGGATTTGAAGTAATAAAATCAATTGACTTTATTGAAAACAAAGTACATCCCGACCAATACCAAAGATGTGTAATTACCTTCGAAGGTGCTGAACTTGCCAGAGGTGGTGGTGGAGCACGTTGCATGACCATGCCCGTAGCGCGAGAAAAGGTAAGCTGGTAACAAACCTAAAAAACTAAAAGCCAATGAATCTTCTTCATTGGCTTTTCTATTTCTTTACTTATGGTTGCTTATTGATTCGCCAGTAAAACAATTTCAACCCAAATTATTCATTAGCGTAATTTGCCCTTCGGCTCGACGAAAACAATTCCAAAAGAATTGTTTTGTCGAGGTTAACCTCCTATGAGTCAGAAACGACTATAGGAGTCTTCTGACCTGACAAAAAAATCAATGAAATTGATTTTTTTCGTCATTAAGCATTAGCTTTTGGCTAATGCTTAATTCGGGTTCAATATTCCAAGGAGTACACCAAGTATCCAATTTTTAACCTCCAAATAAGATTTATTATCATCCTATTTTCCCAGAAGTTCTTCCAATTTTTGCTCAAGGTTGGCGCCTCTTAATCCTACTTCAATAATATTCCCATTCTTATCAATCAACACGGTAAAAGGAATTGAACCTACACCATATTCCTTGGCAGCCACTGAATTCCAATAGCGTAAATCACTCACATGAATCCATTTAAGGCCATCATCTTCAATAGCTTTTACCCAGTCTGACTTTTGTTTGTCTAACGAAACCGCATAGATTTCAAATCCTTTATCCTTAAATCGCTCGTACATTTTAACATTATTAGGATTTTCGCGACGACAAGGAGAACACCATGAAGCCCAAAAGTCGATTAAAACTACCTTACCCTTTAAGGATGAGAGCCTTACAAATCCACCATCAGGGGTCATTAGATTAATCTCTGGGGCAGGTCTTCCTGGCGCCAATCGAAGCGTTTTTTCTACCTTTTGGTGCAGATCGTTAACAAAACTGATGTCCTTATATTTAGGATAAACAGCCTTATCAAGATTTTCGTAAAGTTGAATTTCGGAGGCAATGTCGATTTTCTCAATAAAAAGCAAACTTGCTAAACTAGGTTTATTGGTAATTTCACTCTTCAGATAACTCATTTTTTGAGCTTCTATTTCTTCGTATCTACTTACTAGAATTTTTGCCATAGAATCTTGTTGCGCAGTACCTTGCACCTGTTGAAAATCGGATTCTATTTTCTTAAGCTGTGTATCAAAGGCTCCCAATTCGCCAATCATTTTATAAACCTGTTCGGTATTTGGAGATCCGGTAATCTTAATTGGCCTAATCATTAGATTGGCATCCACTTCAACCTCCACTTTTTCATTGGGTTCGAGAATCAGGATGGTATATTGCTGACCTCCATTGGTTAGTTGGTAATAATTTGCAGTGGAAATATTTAAGTTCATCAAAAAACTTCCATTGGGACTAATTTCAGCAGAGTCCACAGGAACCATAGCATCGGCTCCCAGAACTTTTAAATAAACCATTTTACTGGCTGGGTTTACTATTTTCCCCGAAACAGTGAGGTTATTGATAAATTGAGCGTTGAGTGCTACAAATCCCAACATGAAAATGGATAAAAGAAGATTTCGCATTAATTTTAGGTTTTAAGTTTGAAGTGGGCAAAGATAGAATTATTTGTGGCAAAGAAAATGCCAAAACATAAATGATGTAAATTGAATTGAGTTACCTTTGCAATCCATTAAAACCAAAGGAAATTTTATTGAAGGCGCAACAAAAAATACTTATTATTCAAACTGCATTTATTGGTGATGTCGTTTTATCCACACCTATAATTGAAGCATTACGGCGCTATTCAATTGATTTTGTAATAGATATCTTGGTTCGTAAAGGCAATGAAAGTTTGCTGCACAACCATCCTATCCTCAATAAAATTTGGGTTTGGGACAAAAAGCATCAAAAAATAAAAAACCAATTCCATCTCATTCGCAGCTTTAGATCCGAGAAATATGATTACGTCATCAATTTACAACGATTTTTAAGTTCGGGATTATTTACGCTTTTATCTGGTTCGAAACGCACCATAGGTTTTGACAAAAACCCCCTTTCCTTTTTATTTTCGCATTCCATTAAACATCAAATACAAGCAGGAATTCATGAAACGGAGCGAAATCTGAGTCTGTTAATTCCTATCCTAGGTCACAAACCTCAATCTTCCATGGTTTTATATCCAAGCATGGACGATTTTGCCTCAATTCAAAAATATCAACTACAACCTTATTTGGTTATAGCCCCCACAAGTGTTTGGTTTACAAAACAATATCCAGAAAATAAGTGGATCGATTTTATACAAAAAGTGGATTCAAGATTCAAAATATTCCTCATTGGAGGCCCAACCGACCGTTCTAATATTCAAAGCATCATCAGCAATAGTGGATCATTTCGCTGTGAGAATTTAGCAGGAAATCTTAGTTTCTTGCAATCGGCAGCACTGATGTACGGCGCCACGATGAATTATGTAAACGATTCGGCACCACTCCATTTAGCCTCTGCATTAAATGCCCCTACGGCTGCCATTTTTTGCAGCACTACGCCTGATTTTGGGTTTGGACCATTATCAGAACTTTCTGAAGTCATTGAAACCACTTTAAAACTCGATTGCAAACCTTGTGGATTGCACGGGAAGAACACCTGTCCTAAAAATCATTTTGATTGTGCCCAAACCATTCAAACTGAACAGCTTTTAAAAGTACTTGAATTATGATGCAAAAAGAAATTGAAAAGTCGATCACGTTTTTAAAAAAATCAGGGATCATCATTTACCCCACCGACACTATATGGGGCATAGGTTGCGATGCTACCAATGATAAAGCCGTGAAAAAAATTTACGACTTAAAAAGACGGCTTGAAACCAAAACCATGATTGTACTCATCGCGCATCCCAATGAATTGGAACTCTATGTTGACGAAGTTCCACCCATTGCTTATGACCTTATTGAACGATGGGAAAAACCCTTGACCATCGTTTATGATCGACCCAAAAACATCAGCAAACATCTCATAGGAAGTGATAATACGGTTGCCATACGTATATCAAAAGATAGTTTTAGTAAAATGCTAATTCAACAAATGGGCAAACCCATTGTGAGCACTTCGGCTAACTATTCGGGTGAAACAGCACCCCTTTTCTTTAAAGATATTGACCCAGCATTGCTCAAAGAGGTAGATTATGTGGTGAATCTTTACCAAAATAGCATGAATGAAGTTAAACCCAGCACCATCATTCGAATATATAAAGATGGTAGCTTTGAAGTAATTCGCCCCTAATGATCCAATCAAAAATAGAAATAAAGAACAAAAGAGCTCACTTTGAATACTTTCTGAGTGATGAACTTACTGCAGGTATTGTTTTAAGTGGAACTGAGATTAAATCAATTCGCTTGGGAAAGGTCAATCTTACTGATGCCTATTGTGCCTTTTTCAAAGGCGAGTTATTCATCCGAAATATGCATATTTCTGAATATGTTTTTGGTTCCTATAATCGGCACGAACCTCGAAGCGAACGCAAATTGCTTTTGAATCGGAGGGAGCTTAAAAAGTATGAACTAAAAACCAAAGAAAAGGGATATACCATCATTCCATTACGGTTGTTTATCAATGATGGCGGTTTGGCTAAAGTAGAAATAGCACTTGCCCGTGGCAAAAAGCTTTACGACAAACGAGATAGCCTTAAGGAGAAAGACATTCAACGCGAAATGGATCGTAATAACTATTAAACTTTGGCAATCCTATATCTTTTAATCATTCCAACGGTAATAAGCTCCATTTTGGCCTTTAGAAATGAAGCCTTAATGGATCATCTTAAATTTAATGCAGCTCATATCAAAGCATCCAACGAATGGTACCGATTCCTAAGCTATGGAATGGTTCATGCCGACTACTTGCATTTGGGGGTTAATATGTATGTGTTGTATGCTTTTGGAAAGTGGGTAGTGTATGATTTCAATTGGATGTTTGACCAATTAGCAAATCTAATGTTTGTGGTATTGTACTTCACTGCCTTGGCCGTAAGCGTTGTCCCCTCCTATTTCAAAAACAAAAACAACCTTTTTTATAATGCTGTGGGAGCCAGTGGCGCTATTTCAGCTGTAGTATATGTTAGTATTATACTCAATCCTTTAAGCAGCATCAGTTTTATTTTTATTCCTATTTCCTTACCTGCTTGGATTTGGGGCGCGCTATATCTTATTTATTCAATGATTATGAGCAAAAAAGGCAACACTCTTATTGGCCATAGTGCTCATTTTTGGGGGGCGGTGTATGGATTACTTTTTATTTTGGTCACCAAACCACAAGTTTATATACTGTTTTTTGATAAACTTACAAAAGTTAACTAACAAATTCTATTTTTGTAAAAACTTTAAAATATGATTCAAATCAAGATTTCACCCTTTGATCAATTCTTTATCAAAGTTTTAGATTTAAAAAAGCAAGGAAAGTTGATTTTCAAAAGATCAAAATCACCCTCAAAATTGCAGAAAAAGCAGTTGCTAAAACTCCTTAAAAAAGCCTCTAATACTATCATTGGACTTGATTATAACTTCCTTGACCTCATGTTCAAGAGCAATCCCATACAGGAATTTCAAAATTCTATTCCCATTATGGATTACAGTTCGATGTACCAAAAATATTGGTCGAGGCAACTTAAGGGCGAAACCAATGTAAGTTGGCCCGGCAAAACCAAATACTATGCCCTCAGTTCGGGAACCTCTGAAGCGGCCAGCAAGTACATTCCTGTTACCCGTGATATGTTGAAATCCATAAAAAAAGCATCAGTCCGACAACTTCTAACCATCACCAAATACGATCATTTACCCCCCGAATTTTATAAAAAAGGTGCCTTGATGATTGGTGGCTCCACGCATCTCAACTTCAATGGAAATTATTATGAAGGTGACCTCAGCGGTATCACGGCAGCTAAAATCCCCTTTTGGTTTCAACATTTTTACAAACCCGGCAAAAAGATATCTAAGCTTCACGATTGGGATTTAAAGTTGAAAGAAATGGTGTCCAATGCTCCTAACTGGGACATTGCGGCCATAGTGGGAGTCCCTGCATGGGTTCAAATCTTAATTGAAAAAATCATAGAAGAATACAAACTCAACAACATTCACGAACTGTGGCCTAACCTTACTTTTTATGTACACAGCGGAGTTTCCATTGCACCTTACCAAAAAAGTTTTGAGAAACTTTTGGGCAAACCTATCTATTTTCGAGAATCCTACCTAGCCAGTGAAGGCTATATTGCCTTTGCCAACGACCCGCAAAGCGATGAAATGAGTCTTATCCTCAATAATGGAATTTTCTTTGAATTTGTGGAATTTAACGACGACAACTTCGACGATGATGGAAACATTCGCAACAACGCCCGAAGCCTATGGATTGATGAAGTGGAAGAGAATGTAAATTACGCTATACTGCTTACAACCAATGCCGGAGCATGGCGTTACCTGATTGGCGACACTATTATTTTTATCAATAAGAATTTGAGTCAAATTAGGATTACCGGTCGCACAAAACAGTATTTAAGTATTGTTGGAGAACATCTTTCTATTGATAATATGAGTAGAGCCATCGAACTCTGCCAATCGGATCTTAAGATTACCATTAACGAATTTACTTTGCATGCCGAAAAGAATGGAACTCGCTTTGCTCATCATTGGTATGTTGCATGTAATCAAGATATTGATTCAAAAATAGTAGCCCAATGTATCGACCAACATCTATCAGAACTCAACGATGATTATCGGGTGGAACGATTGGAAGCAATTTCTGAAGTCAAACTTGACATACTGCCTGAAAATGCTTTTATGGAATTTATGAAGCTCAAAAACAAGTTGGGGGGTGCTCATAAATTTCCCAGAGTTTTAAAGGGAGACCGAATTGATGAGTGGGTAAATTTTGTACAATCATATAAATCGTAAATAAGAGATTCAAAGTTGCTACCAAACTTAACGGACTTATCCTACAAAAGAATAGAGGCTGCTCAATAAAATTGGACAGCCTCTATTCTTTATATTCTAACAATGATACGCCCTACAAGTTAATCATAGTTTTTTGAACTTTTTGACTTGGAATAATGTAATTAATTCCAAAGTGAATGTTGGAATAATGAACCTTATTGGGAACAAACACTCCTATGATATTATCGGTTGTAATATACATTTGTATGGGTTTAAAATTCGCAACAAAACCTAAACCAACATTAAAATAACCCCTATTGTAAATGGAATAGCTGGCCAACAATCCAAGATTTGGAATTAACTGGCGGTAATAGTTTGCAGTAAAAGAAGGTCTCAATTTTCCCTTAAAAATTTCAGTTCTCAGTAAAACTCCAAAACGATCTTTATCAGAATATTGATATTGAGCACCCAATAAAACCTTTGCGGTTAAGTAGGTGGTAAAATGGCGGGTATGATTTTCCACTTCAAAAAGACCAATTAAACTATCCTTTATTGCATCCCATCTAGCCTCCTGTTGAGCCTTATCCAATCCTTCAAACTGATTCATATCTACACCTTTATAGGTAAATTCGGTCATCGACTGATAGTTTTTTTGCCAACGATTATAATTCATATATCCCAAATCGAGTACAGAGGCCGAGATAGTTAATTTATCATCAAATTTATAGGTTGCTCCAAAATCAGCACCAAGCCCAAAGTTTTTTGGGGAGAATAGATATTGCCCTTTGGTTATGCCGCTATCCTCAGGAATTGAAGTGTTTATAATAAAATTAGATTTGACGTCAAGGTAATAATAATCTTCAGTTGTCGTAACTGAGAGATCCATCTTATCGGTCAGAACTGCCGATTTTCCGAACAAAATTTTAGCTCTCAAACCAATATTCAGTTTGTCATTTAATTGATATGCTGCCCCTATGGCATATTCTCTATAATGCAATGCTTTAAGCTCTAAAGGAGTTAAGTCGATAGTTTGTCCTACATATTCAGCGTTTCCATTGGCGACCAGCGAAACAAGCTTATCAGTATAAAAACTATTAATGTCAATAATGTCGCTAATTGAGGCTGAAAAGTAAAACTTATTCCAGCACATTCCTGCATTAAGCCATTGCACAGCAGAATGAGAGCTTAGATTGTTTAACGATTTTGAGTGTTCGAGAATACTTTTAGGATCAATGTATAAGGAGTCGTTTTGCTTATAAAAAAACTGGTCATAGGTTGCCCCAGAAGTTCCAAAGCCTCCGTAAACGCTACTTAAAGCTGGAATGCCAAAGTGAATTTTAGCGGCAGGAATAAAGGCAGGGTTATATAAATTCGATTGTGGAACCTCCGAAAGATGATACACTCCAAAATCGAATTGAGCCATTGATTTTGTAGAGGTCAACAAAAGGAAACCACCAAAAATAAGAGACAATAATTTATAATTCATAATTCAATTTCAGAATATTTAAAAATTGGTTTTGTATTCGCCTTTGGCCGATATTTCATAACTAATCTTGTAATCACTATAGATTTTAACAATCTTACTACCTGAATCGATGGTATTCGCTTTTGCAGAAACAACCATTTTTTTGGCTTTAAGAAAGTTGTCCAATTTCTTTTCAGATAATTTTACAGTTACCATGTGATGTATTGGAGTGGTTACTCGATATGAGGGTGGTGATCCTGGAGTAGCTGCTTTGATAATTTGAGTCATTCCTGTAAATAGGCTATCAAAAACGACCCCATTAGAATCAGCAAGATATAATTGTAGCACAGCCTCTATAGGAAAGTAATTTAAGGCATTAATGTTCAAATCCAAGCTAACCAATTCGTCATAATCCGCTGGATTTCCAATATTGAGCTCTGAGGTGTCCTGCAAAGTGTATTTTATTGCACGACCGTGCATAGGAAGTTCCAATTCTAATCCCACTCTCACATTGCTAGTATCTGATATAAAATTAGGCATCACCGAACCTAAGGGGTTTGATCTTGCATAACCTGCATACACAAGCTTCTCAGGATTAAGGTTCACCACATCTTTAATATTGGACTGGGTATTATCAAAAATAAAGACAGAACTTGCCGAGGTTCCAAATTGAGTGGGATAATTTAGAGTCAATGTCGGCAAGAGAGGGGAAGTAATGTTCATATTGGTTGAACCTTTACTTACATAAAACTTAGTAAAAGTCATATCCACCGGGAAACCATAGCTATTATCATAGTAAAGCCTTAATTTAGGATCTTCAAAAAGAATTTGATCATCGACAATATTATCAAAAACATCAATATTGACAGAAGTTTCATTGATATCAAATTGATATTGATTAAAGAAACCATGAGCTTGATAATAAGTCAGGTTTTTAATACTCTGTTGAATTGTAAAAGTGTAAGGTGAATTATTGCTGCTATTTCCTCGACGAATCATTACTTTTACGTACTCTTCTACAACTGATTTACCTCCTTGTTGTTTGGTTTTCAAGAAATAATCATAAATGGGAATATCCTTCACAACATTCGTAGATCCGCTGCCTGAAATATTAATTCGATGAATAAAAGTAATTCCGTATTTGGTCAAATCAGGGATAATAATTTCGACATAACCTTGATGATTGAGATTTGTATAAAATTCGAGATGTAAGGTTCCTGATTTTATCAAAATACTGTCGATTCTTTCACCATTGGAACCTACATATTGTGGCGTTAGCAAGAGTATTTTTGAAGTACTATCTCCAGGAAACAGAGCGGAAGGTATAGAAACATACAATGAAGTATCAAATGACTGATCGGGAAACTGAATTACTTGATCGCTAAAACGGCTGACCGTATCCCCGCGATAAATTAAACTCAGCAAGCCATCTGAGTCTTCAATCCAAAAATTGGGGTTGTTTTTTACCACATCGCTCATGGATAAATCCCCATAAATAAGGGGTACGGCTGCATTTGGGTTCCAGATGCCACCCGCTATTTTGTCAAATTCAAATCGATCTTTATAGCAAGACTGAGCTGTGATTCCAATTACTAGAACCCAAAGCCAAATTTTTGCATTAAAGTGAAATTTTTTACTATTGGAGAACATATTTTTCGATTAGTGTAAAATCAATAGAATACCTAAATAAAAAGTGGTTAAAAGTACATAAAAACTTCAAATGAAATCAAATTAATTTACCTCATAATTAGTCACCAAACGACCACGAAATACAATAAGCCTAACCATTTGACTATTTGAACTTTGCAATAACAAATAATTTTCGCTCCCGTTTAAATCCTCTTGAATTTGCCATTGACCTTGGGCCGAAAAAAACACAAATTTGCCATTTTCAGGTGCAAAACCTATCACTTCTGTTCCGCTTGCAAGGGGTTGGTTTAAAATCTCTATCTTGGAGCTCAGTGTTGGTATTTCAGTCATGTTCCAAAGGGATTCAAAATTTCGGTTGTAGGCAAATAGTTGGTTATCATCGTAAACAACAAGTGCAATTGCTGACTTGCCGGAGGAGTTTGTTTTTAGAATATGGTTGCCAGTAAAACTATTTAAAACCTTCTTTTCAATAACTCCATTATCCTCAATGAGAAGCATTCTTCCCGCTTGGTCTGAGGTGATAATCTTATTATCCCACTGGTTTAATGTATAATTATTACTCAATGTAAATGCCTTTTGTGCTTGCATTCTGCTTTCGCCTTTCCGATTTACATAGGCCATTTCTCCTTTGGAATTAAGAATTAAAAAATCCTTAGTTCCTAACTTATAATACTGTAATTCAACTCCTTTATTAATATTAAACTTTGGAAATTGCCAACCTTTTAATGGTTTGAGGTTTTTATCAAAATTGTAAATTTTACCGTCACTTAAAGGAATGATAAATCGGTAATCGTGAAGTTTATCAAAGTCCACCATCAATAAAGCTCCAGAAGCAGCCATGGGTAATTTGACTGGAAAAGGTTTCACGGGATTTCCATTGAGATCAAACATAAATAATTTGTTATTTCCATTGTAAGCAAACTGCTTTTGCCCATTTCCATTGAAATCAATCCATTGCAAATTACCTTGTGGAAGTTCCACTCCAGGAATGGTCCATATTACACTCCCCTTTTCATCAATTCGATACATATTGCCCAGCTGGTCAAACACAATAATCTCAAAATCACCCTTTTCAGCATTATAAAAACTAAATGGACCTTTAGCCACATCGCTTTCTAAAGCCACTTGCCAAGAGGAATTCTCACTTTCGGAGCTTTCATAATTCGACATCCAATGTAGGGAGGTAAAACTGCCCGAACTACCGTAAATAAACTGCATACAAAAATCACCCAACTGGGCATTTTGTTTCAAAAGTTCATCCATTTGGCCTTTGCCTTGTGTGTTTAAGTATGAAGGTAATCGAGTTGAAACCTTATTAACGTTGGCGTAAAAGGTGAAGTGGGATTCGGAATTTATTTTTTTACCAAACTCTTTAAAATGTTCAGACTGAGTGAGGTTACGATTAATTAAATACTCATCAACCCACTGATTTAGAATAGGTTTATCGGCTGAAAACATAATATAATTGTCGATAATAACCATATAAACTTCTTCCATCTTATGAAACACATTTCCAAAAACAGATGAAACTAAATAAGGTGAAGGGACATAGTAGATTCTATAACCTCTGTAAAGGTTGGTATCGGCACTTTTCGATTCCAAAACACAACTCTTTTGCTCCAATTCTGAAATGATTTGTGCCGACTCTTTGCCATCAAAAGTATTAAACAAACCAAAGGTGGCTTCGGCACTGTCTGAATAAAAGGTGGTACCGCCAAAAACCAATTGATTGTTAACCAATGAAATTAATTGTTCTTCGACATTGGTTTCAAATTTTTGATTAAAAATTTCAATGGTAGTTAAATCGTCAGCGCTGTGATGTAGGTTGCGGTTCTTAATTAGATATTCGTTCAGCTTTTGGGCTCCCCAAACTAAACAAAACTGGGTATTGGATGGCAAGTGACTAAACGACTCAGTAGCTACAGGTTCATAGCCATTGAAACTCGAGAGATAGTTTGAGGTACTATCAAAGTCGAGACTCATTCCGGTCAATTTTGCTAAAGAGGTATCGCTATCCATATCCAAAACTGTATAACTCGATATGCTCGACAACCAATGTAAAGCATTGTAATACTGAGGATTTACTAAGGGAATCAACAAGCGATAAAAATGCTGATGGTTGATAAAAATTGACAATTCAGCATCGGAACCAGCAATTTTTGAAAGTTTATCAATTTTCTCGATCCGGGTGGTTGATTGAGATCCTATGTCATACAATAGCTTTTCTATCAAAGAATTATCGGTTGAAATAAACAAATTACCTTCAAGATATGTCCAATAATAGTTTGCCGATGAATAGCTCAATTTATAATACTCCCCTGCCCTTGACTTGATGGTTTGAATTTCACCAAGAAGCTCCAAAGATTTTAGCATACTTTTTTTAGAAGTAGCAGTTTCAAAACTAATCGATAAAAGACCTGAGAATTTGTCCTTTCCCATAAAATGCAAGGAAAAGAACAACTTGGATCGTTGCATATTTAACTCGGCTTTTTTGGAATAATCTTGCGAAGCTGAATCTACCAAAAGCAATAATTGACGAATTTTGGCTTGCGACATCATCATCCGAGGAATCAAATCAGGGGATGTTCGAAGATAAGTTAATTGATCTGCTGATTGGATTTCAAATATTATTGCAGCATTATCAGGGATAAAATAAAGCGCACTTTGTGATTTTTCATTGACTTGATAAAAGAATTTTACCACTAAAAAAATCGCCAGACCTAATACAACTAGCGCTGAAGTAATTATCAAAATTAGTTTAGAATTAATTCTTACCATTATAACTCACTGAATAAGTATTATTTAAAAAAACACAATGTACAAACAAAAAAATAAAAACAGCAGAATACGTAACTGCCTTTTTTTTGAGATTTGACAAGCCAAAGGTAGGAAAAAGCACAAAGTATTTACACTTAAACTAATTGCTTATTTTGATAAATTTTATACCTTTGAAAAATTAAAACCTACAAAATGGAAAACACAGCCGATAGAGAAAAGCTCATACAATTGCTTGCCACAAAATCAAGCACCAAATACAAAGCCTTTGACCATACCTTTGAGGCAATGCGAAAAATAAAGGCCATCCTAAAAACCTTTGAAAAGGAGTTGATGATGCAGGTAGGCCAAGAAAACTCAAATATTTCGATCCAATATACCGAACGCGGAGATTATGAAGCCGAGCTCAAAGTTGCTGCTGATCTTATCGTTTTTTCGATGCACACCAATATTTTTGAGTTTCCAAAGGCCCATAGCTTAATGCAAACTGGTTATATTAAAGAAAACTCATTGAGATCCTATTCTGGCGTAATCAATATCTATAATTTCTTAGCCGACTCCTTTAAATTTAATAGGATGAACGATGTGGGATACCTCATTGGACGAATCTTCATTAATAGCGAAAACCACATTATCGTGGAAGGAAAGCGACAACTTGGATTTCTTTACAATGACTTTAGCAGCCAACTAGCCGATCAAGAATTATTGAAAAAGGTAGTGGAGTCGGCCCTCTTGTACAGTGTAGAATTTGATTTATTGGTTCCACCTTTTGAAGATGTGAAAATGGTAAGCGTTTTAGAAATGAATCAGATCAATTCTACCATCAGCCTAAAGACTGGTAAACGACTGGGATTCAACTACAAAGCTGGCAATATTGAATTGAAGTAATTTTTTTTGATTTTTTTCTAAAAATATTTTGCAGAATAAAAATATGCTGTATCTTTGCAGTCCGAAAATAAGGAACAAAAGTTCCTACAAAACGGTCCGTTCGTCTAGGGGTTAGGACGTCAGGTTTTCATCCTGGTAACAGGGGTTCGATTCCCCTACGGACTGCTTTCTTTATTTAAACATTTAACGAATTAATTTTATGGCTAATCATAAATCTTCGATCAAAAGAATTAGAACTTCTGAAAAAAGAAGAGTAGAAAACCGTTACTTTGCACGCACCATGCGTTCTTTTATCCGTAAGTTCCGTAGCCTTACCGACAAAAGCGAAGCCACTTCATCTCTACCTAAAGTTGTTTCTCTTATCGATAAAAATGCTAAACGTGGCATCATCCACAAAAACAAAGCTGCTAATCTCAAATCGAAATTGACACGCTTTATTACGCATTTATAATAGAAAATATTTTAATTAACCGGCTTTGGCCGGTTTTTTTTTGCTCAAAAATTACCTCAAGCGCATTATTTGCATCTTCACAACTGCATTATCATTGCTATTTCATTACTTTTGTAGCCAATCCCAATCAATAATTCAAATACGTTGGCGCCATGAAAACCCATCATTATATTTACCTCGTTTTATCACTTCTATTTTCCTTTTTACATCTCCATGCCCAAGGTCAAAATCTAAAAGCTCATCTAGAGCTCGGCTTTTTTAATAGTCCTGTGGATGGCTCCTATGTCGAAGCTCAGTTTGCAATAGAAGCCAACAGCTTAGAATGGAAGAAAGTAGGTTCAAAATTCCAATCTGAAACCGAACTCAACTTCATCATTCTAAAGGATTCACTGGTTGTCAATTTTGCAAAGGAGTTGATTAAAAACCAATTGGACTCGGCACAAAAAAATCCCAATTTGATGCTCTTTCATGGGGTAAGATTAGCTCTTCCTTCAGGCGATTATAATGTACTTGTAAAACTTGACGATTTAAACGATAGCACCTCCAGCGAATTTATTCCTACCTCCATCAAAGTACCCAACTACGAAGGATACAATTTATCCAGCGTATTATTATTTACAAAATTCTCAAAAGAGGAAGGCAATACCATCAATCATCGATCAGGATATTTAATAGAACGGGACATTTTTCATCTATATGGAGCAAAAGATACTGTGGTTTACTTTTATTCGGAACTATATCAAAACTCAATAAAAGCGGATACTTTAGGCAAAAAGTACTTAAAATGGAGCCTTCAAAATCTTGAAACAGGAGCCATAGAGCCAAACACCACCAGCGTTTTGCCCATTAAAAGCGATCAACTGGTTACAGTTTTTTCCAAGCCTGTAAACCTTAAGGAGTTAAGCACCGGAATTTACGGTCTCAATTTAGAAGTCGTCAATTCGAAAAACAATATTATTTGTTCTGAAAGTGTCCGTTTTCAAGTGATTGGCAAAACTCCTTTGCTCTCAGAGGAAGAAATTAGAAAAACACAGATTTCACAAACCTTTGCCAGCGATATTCACGGTGTAGATACTTTATTGGAACTGATATCCTCGTTTAGACCCATTTCAAGCCAACAAGAAAAAGATTTTGCTCAATCCTTAAGAAGGGAGAACAACGAAATGTTTTTACAACAATATGTGTATCATTTTTGGGCCAAACGCAATCCCCTTGATCCCATGTCGAGCTTTATCGGTTATATTGATGAAGTAGAAAAGGTAAACAAAGCTTACGGAAACCGCATCGTTCATGGGTACGACACCGACCGAGGAAGAGTCTATTTACAATATGGAGCTCCCAATACCATTGTTAAAGAAGGTAATGACCCACAAGCCTACCCTTACGAAATATGGCATTACTATTCGGTGAGAGGCCAGTCCAACATACGATTTATATTTAGTAATACCGACTTAGCAACCAATGATTTTCGACTGATTCATTCCACAGCCACAGGCGAGGTTTATGATCCAAGATGGAGGTTGCAACTTCGCAAACGGAATGAAGGCTATCAATCGATTGACGAAAATGGAAATACCGAAGACGACTGGGGAAGTCAATTTAATAAATATTTTGAAGACCCAAGATAATTATATTAAATTGATATAGTTATCTTTACAAATTTGTATCTCTCAAAATTCAAGAGCCTCAAGGCCAATTTCACCTCTGAATTATCACCGCCTTAAGAACTATAAAAAGAACCCAATGTCAATTCTCGAAATCAAATCGATTTCCTATATTTGCCCATTAAATTAATTGTCTTGAATCAATCTTATTCTATAAAAGTAGCGGTTGTAATTCTCAATTGGAATGGTAAAAAATTTCTTGAGAAATTTCTTCCATCGGTTGTTAAATATAGCCATGGCGCAGAAGTAATAATTGCCGACAATCAATCAAGTGACGATTCAGTAGATTTTCTTAAAACCCATTATCCCCAGCTTCGACTGATCCAAAATCCTAAAAATAATGGATATGCAGGTGGCTATAATGAGGCATTAGCTCATATTGATGCAGAATATTTTATTTTATTAAATAGCGACATCGAAGTTACTGACAATTGGGTAATGCCCATAATTAATCGGATGGATGAAGACCCCACCATTGGAGCTGCTCAACCTAAATTAAGATCATATTTCCAGCAAGAAGAATTTGAATATGCTGGAGCCATGGGAGGTTATATTGATAAATACGGCTATCCTTTTTGTGCAGGTCGGATATTTGCAAATTTAGAAGTGGATCGCGGTCAATATGACCAAGAACGAGAGGTTTTTTGGGCCTCAGGAGCAGCCATGTTTGTGCGTTCGTCGGCTTTTAGAGAGGTGGGAGGATTGGATAACGACTTCTTTGCTCACATGGAGGAAATCGATTTTTGTTGGAGACTCAAACTGGCTGGATATAAAGTAATGGCCTACCCTCAAAGCACTGTTTTTCATGTGGGCGGAGGAACATTACCTAAAAACTCATCGCGCAAAACCTATTTAAACTTCAGAAATAACTTTTCTTTACTTTTCAAAAATTTACCTGCCCATCGGTTAACAAAGGTATTTATTGCACGACTGTTTTTGGATGGAGTTGCGGGACTTAGGTTTCTCACTGAAGGTCATTACCAAGATACATGGGCTGTTATTAGAGCGCACATTTACTTCTATACCCACATCCATCAACTCCTTAGAAAAAGGAAAAACAGGAAGTTAATTCCTGTTTCCAATATTTATCAAAAGAATATTGTTTTCAAACACTTTCTTTCAAAGCTCGACCAGTTTTCGCAACTTGATGAGTCTGACTTTTCAAAGTAGAGAAAAGTTGCTAGCCCTTTATAAACCCGACTTACCCTTTTTCACCTTTTTAATTACGATATTGAACTTCAGATTGGCTTTTGGAGGTACAATTGGATTTCGTCCTGCTTCGCCGTAAGCCAGTTCGTAGGGTATAAGAAGCTGAAAGCGATCTCCTTCTTTGAAAAGTAATAAACTTTGATCCAAACCTTTGATCACATTGCCAGAGGCCACTGTAAAATACAATAAATCGTTGCGATCGTAGCTGGCGTCGAACACATATCCATCTTCAAACATAGCCATATATTCAATTCCAACTGTATCGAAAGGATGTACCGGAGTTCCTTTAGCAATGCTATCTAACATAATATATTTCACTCCATTGGGTAGCGACACGGTATCTTTTCCAAGGGTTGAAAAATCAGGATAATTTACTTTTTCTATGGCCAATAATTCCACATCAAATATCAAATCGCTCTTGGGAGGAATTGGAGCTCTTCCAGCCTCACCATAACCTAAAGAATAAGGAATTAATAAACGACGCTTCTCCCCTACCATCATTCCTTCAAAAGCCAAATCCCAACCTTTAATCACGCGTTTGCGTCCAATGGTAAATTCAAACGGTTGGTCGGTATCGAAGGATGAATCGAAAACGCGTCCATCGGTAAAATAACCTGAATAATGGGCTGTAACTTTATCATTTCTTTGTGCGGCTGGTCCACTCCCTTTAGCCACAATAATGTATCGAAGGCCTTCTGCGCCCTTGATGGTATCAAGCTTTGCAACATTGTAGGGTTTAAAAGCTGATTTAAGTTTCACCAATTTTACAGTAAAAAATAAGGTACTATTGGGTTTGATGGTTCCCATATCACGTTCACCGTAGGCCAAATTTGCAGGAATTTCAAAATAAGCGGAGTCGCCTTCGTGCATCAGTGCTATACCTTCTTCCCAACCTTTTATCACTTGACCTTTGCCAAGAGCAAAAGTGATGGGCATTTGTCGGGCATAGGATTGATCAAAAATAGTTCCGTCAGCAAGTTTGCCCACATAATGAACCGATACCTGATCTCCACTATCGGCTTTAACCGCTTTGGAATTATAGATATAGAAAGTGTATTTCAATCCGCTTTCAGAGGTGTATTGTTTTTTGGTTTTGATTTTTACTTGCTTTTGAGCACTTAAACTTAAGCTACTCATTATCAATAAACTTACCAGAAGAAAATAGGTAGTAACTTTCATAATTCTACATTTATTTGTATAAAAAAACCATGAGCAATTTTCTTTAAAACTACTCATGGTTATTCTATCTTCGATGATATTATTTCACTATTTCTAACAACTCCACTTCAAAAACTAAAGTTGCGTAGGGAGGAATCATTCCACCAGCGCCGTTGGCACCATAGGCGATTTCTGAAGGAATAATCAGTTTGGCTTTTTGTCCAATAGACATTAAAGCAACTCCTTCGTCCCAACCTTTGATAACGCCACCTTGACCCAAAGTAAACTCAAAAGGCTCTTTGCGATCTACTGAAGAGTCAAACTTGGTTCCATTGAGTAAATAACCAGTGTAATGAACTTTCACTTTTTGACCAGCAGTTGGCTTTGTACCATTTCCTGCATTTTCGCTTATGAAAATTAAACCTGAAGCGGTAGGTTTGGTGGTAATTTTATTGGTAGCTAAGTATTTTTTAAGTTCTACCCCTTCTTTAGCAGCAGCTTCTTTAGCTTCTTTGTCCTTTTTGGCTTGCATTTCTTCAGCAGAAACAACTTTAATAAGCTCTACTTCAAATACTAAAGTTGCAAATGGGGGAATATATCCACGCATTCCTTGATCGCCAAAGGCAAGGTTAAATGGCACGATGAAAGTAGCTTTTTCACCTTCTTTCATTTTGTTGAGTCCGGCTTCAAAACCAACGCCAAGTTGGCCAGTTCCTACTTCAAAATCAACAGGTTTGCCTTCGTTATAGGTATTGATGAACTCCATACCTTGGGGTCCAATAACTTTGGCAATCACATTAAAATTAGCAATACTTCCAGTGGTTGGAGTTTTACCTTTTCCAGGTTTATTTGATTTGAAGAAAATTCCTGAAGGATCAGTTTCCATTTGCAAGTTATTGGCTTTAATATACTCATCAATGACGGTAACTTCAGCGGCCAATTGTTCTTGCATCACTTTTTGACGTTCTTCTTCAATTTGTTTTTGATTACGAATTTTCACCATTTTAACATCCAAAAAGAAGAAAGAACCGCTATCGAGAAGTTCTGGAGCGGGTGAACCCACTGTTTTTTGGAAAAATGAATCGGTGCTGATAACGAAAGTAGCGCTATCACCTTCACTCATAAGGCTTAAGCCAGAGTAAATATCACCAACATAAGTAGAAGCCATAATAGGCAATTCAAAAGGAACTCCAGCTTGACTATTGCTAAAAACAGTATCCTTACCGTCCTTTGTATAACGATATACCATGTAGGTAGATACAATATCACCCACATGTGGCTTTAAAGTATCTTCACTTGTGGAGTGAAATTTATAGTATAAACCGTCATCAGTTTGGCTGAATCCAGGGTATAAATCATCTTTACAGCTAACCATAAAAATGAAACTCAACGACAACACACTAAGTGTTAATGCTTTAATGCTAATTTTAAAGTTCATATTGATAATAGATTATTTTTAAAAATTAGCTGCAAATGTATGATTTAATTTATCAACTCTGCCTTAATTATTTGCTTCGATTTCAAAAAATTAACATTTTTTCTAAAACAGCGCTGTCAAATAAAAAGTCTAAGATTCCAGTCCGCAAACTTTCGGAAGTAGGGAGGAATATTTAGCAAAAAAGGTTAGTCGGACAAGGGTGCTTTTTTATAAAAAAAAGAGGCTGCTCAAAACTTATTGAACAGCCTCTACATTTTTTGAGTTGGGATTTATCCACATTTTGAATATCCACAACTGGCACAGCTTAGACAGCCTTCTTTATAGATGAGGGCTTCGCCGCATTCGGGACAAGGTGTACCTTTGGCATCCTTTTCACCATCAGGGATAAAACGTTTTAGAGCTCTAACAATTCCTGTTTTCCAAGTATTAATACTTTCGGTTTCAAAGCTTAATGAACTTACCACATCCACTACAAAAGGCAAAGGCATCCCATGACGCAAGATTCCAGAAATTAGTTTTGCATAGTTCCAATATTCTTTATCAAAAGTACGTGAGAGGCCACGGTATTCTTGAATAAAGCCATCTCGATCTTCGTATTCGAGGTCATAGCGAGTTTTGCCTTTTTCGGTTTTATTTTTAACTACCCAACCTTCTTCCACGTAGCTGGCCACAAAAAAATCGTCGGCTTTACCGCTAAAAATTTCATAGGGTCGGTCTTTATAGATTCCTACTACAGCCACCCATTTTTCTTTACTATTTTGAAATCTAACGATGCTTGCGGGCAAGCGTTGAGGTCTGGGGGGTGCGTAGGTTTCTTTGAAATCCGTTTTATCTTCTTCTTTCTTTTTATCATCTTTTACTAAAACCCCAGAGCGAGAACCATCGCGATAAACGGTCATTCCTTTACAGCCCGATCTCCATGCTTCTTCGTAGATATTGCTAATAAGCTCTTCATTAACATTTTCAGGAACGTTAACGGTAACGCTAATACTATGATCGACCCACTTTTGAACGGCACCTTGCATTCTTACTTTTTCCACCCAATTTACATCGTTGGCCATGGCCTGGAAGTAGGGCGACTGTTGTATAATTTGTTTAAGTTTTTCGTCATCTAATCGTTTTACTTCATTGACGTCGTAGCCATTCACTTCGAGCCAGGTTTCAAATTTATGATGAAAAACGTTGTACTCTTCCCAACTGTCACCCACTTCGTCAACGAAAGCAGCTTTGGCTGATATATCATTGGGATTCACTTTTCTACGACGTTTGTAGCTCACCATAAATACGGGTTCAATACCACTACTGGTTTGGCTCATCATGGAGGTAGTCCCTGTGGGAGCGATGGTAAGCAAAGCAATATTTCGACGTCCGTAGGTTTTCATTTCGTCCTCAAGTCCATCAGAAGCAGCAAACAAGCGTTGCATAAATGGATTGTTCAACTCTC
>DZDC01000017.1:24345-26839 GCA_022736595.1 Draconibacterium orientale
TCAAGTCCATCAGAAGCAGCAAACAAGCGTTGCATAAATGGATTGTTCAACTCTCGCTTGTAGTCATAAAGTGGAAATGCGCCGCGCTCTTTGGCTAGGTTTACACTTGAACGATAAGCTTCAGTAGCCAATAATTTATGTACATCTACTGAAAATTCAGTGGCTTCCGGAGTTCCGTATTTAAAACCTAGGGCTGCTAACATATCTCCTTCGGCAGTGATTCCAATTCCTGTTCTGCGACCTTCTTCGGTTTTGCGGTGGATATTTTCCCAAAGTTCACGTTCAACGCGCTTAATTTCTTCAGATTCAGGATCGGAATTGATTTTTAAAAGTATGCGATCAATCTTTTCTTGTTCCAGATCGATGATATCGTCCATCATTCGTTGAGCGATGTGAACATGCTGAACTAGAAGAGAATGATTGAATCGAGCTTTATCGGTAAACGGATTTTCGACATAACTATAAAGGTTTATTGCCAATAAACGACAACTGTCATAGGGGCAAAGGGGAATTTCTCCACAAGGATTGGTACTAACGGTTTTAAAACCAAGGTCAGCATAAGAATCAGGAACAGATTCACGAATGACGGTATCCCAAAAAAGGATTCCTGGTTCAGCTGATTTCCATGCATTATGCACTATTTTTCCCCAAATGCGACGTGCATCCACTTCTTTGGTGTACTTAGGATTGGGATTGTCGATGGGATATTGTTGAATAAAGGGCGTTCCATTGACCACCGCTTGCATAAAATCGTCGGTAATTTTTACTGAAACATTGGCACCAGTTACCTTAGTGCTATCCATTTTGGCATCAATAAAATCTTCAGAATCGGGATGTTTAACGCTGATGCTCAGCATCAGTGCACCGCGGCGACCATCCTGAGCTACCTCGCGGGTAGAATTGGAGAAACGTTCCATAAAAGGTACAATACCGGTGCTTGTGAGCGCACTATTTTTTACTGGACTTCCTTTAGGTCTGATGCCACTGAGGTCGTGCCCTACTCCTCCTCTTCGCTTCATCAACTGCACTTGCTCTTGATCAGTTTTCATGATTCCGCCATAAGAATCAGAGTTGCCATCATTTCCAATAACGAAGCAATTGGAAAGACTGCCAACCTGCAAATTATTTCCAATGCCTGCCATTGGACTGCCTTGAGGCAAAATATATTTGAAGTCTTTGAGAACCTCAAATATTGTTTCTTCTGAAAGTGGGTTTTGATACTTTCGTTCGATACGGGCAATTTCGCGAGCAATACGTCGATGCATGTGGTTGGGATTGAGCTCATAAATATTGCCATCACTGTCTTTGAGGGCATATTTATTTACCCATACCTTGGCAGCCATTTCATCTCCCTTGAAATACTCTACACTGCTGGCAACTGCTTCGTCAAAGGTGTATAATTGAGGCTTTTGAGGCTCGTTTACATGGTTGACTTGAGGTTGTTCTTCTTTAAAATCGATTTCCATTTTCTCCAATTGATTCTTTACTTTTTCTCTACTGTGAATCAGATTTTGATAAAACTTATCCTCCATTTTTGGCCCTTTTTCGGTCGGTGGAACCACATCTTCGTTTAAACTGGCAAACAAATCAGGAATGTTCATAAAAACTGAGTTAAAAAATTATATATTTACTTGATTTTGTGCAAATTAACACCAATTACTTCCTTTTGGTTTTGGTGAAAGCGAAAGTAGAATAGTAATCTGTATTAGCGCCATGTAATTATTAACAATGAATATGGAGTTATTCACTTTTTTCGTTAACTATTTGATTGTCAAAAACAACTTTAGTTTCAATAGGTTTTTACAAACTATTCATTTTCTGAATATTACAACTATTTAGAATAATTCTAAGCAAAATAGCATAATTTTACCCTCACTGATTTTTTACCTAAAAACACCCTCAAATACCGTAAGATGGGGCATTTAGGGATTGCTCTGGCTCCAGAGAATTTTTTTACCAAAACCCAATCTATTATCGGTAAGTTTATAAAATTCGACCTTTAGCGACCACATGGTTTCGAGATGAAGAATGGCATAGGGAAAGGCTTTAAGATATAAAAATTTAGCATGCATCGATTGGGATTCATGAAGCATATTAACAGTTCCTGTGATCTGAAGACCTTGAATTTTACCCACGGTTTTGGTTTCGAGGACGATGCTGGCCGCCGCTTGCGCATTAGCAATGGCTTCGCTGGAATGGCGGGTTTTGGGATCAGAAGTAAAATAAAAAGTATTTATGGAGGCTTCGAATACGTAAAAACAATTGGCGATATAGGGTTGATTTTGAGCAGTAGTAGCCAAGCTCAACACATGATGCTCATTGATAAATTCAATAATTTTAGGATCTACAGGATTCATAAAGGAATAATTTGTGCGAAAATAGCCAATAAATCTGGCCTTCGATCAGGAATTTAATTGTTATTTTCAACTTATACCATCGCTCTTAGTACATGACAAAAAGTTACAATAGATTTAAGATTCAACTATATTGTTGA